>CAZMJQ010000149.1:0-18881 GCA_964566475.1 uncultured Propylenella sp.
GACCTTGCGGACTTCGCCTGGCGCATCGACCCGCAGGTCATCGGCCGCAAGACGCTGGAGTGCCTCGCCCAGGCCGGTGCGTTCGACTGCATCGACGCCAGCCGTGCGCGGGTGTTCGAGAATGTCGGGCGTATCGTGACCGCCGCGCAAGAGCGCGCGCAGCGAGCGACGGGCGGTACCGGAGAGCTGTTTGACGATATCGCCGCGCCGTCGCCGCTCTTCCTCGCAGACGCCGATCCATGGTCGCAGTCGGAGCTGCTGAACCGGGAGTTCGCCGCGATCGGCACCTATCTCAGCGCGCACCCGATCGACGATTACGCCGAGCTCGTGAAGATGCGCGGCGCATTGACCTGGAAGGCCTACCTCGACCGGCTGCGCACGTCGCGGCAGTTCGCGGCGCAGGTGGCGGCGACCGTGGTGCAGCGGCAGGAGCGCCGAACGCGCACGGGCGGGCGGATCGGCATCGTCACGCTCTCCGACCCGACCGGCCAGTTCGAGGCGACCGCCTACCAGGAGCGGCTTGCCGACTGGCGCGACATGCTGGAGCCGGGGCGCTCGCTCCTGCTGCAGCTCGGCGGCGAGTACGATCCCGACACGGAGGACCTGCGCGTCCGCATCCAGAGCGTGGAGACGCTGGAGGCTGTGGCGGCGAAGCGGACGCGCGCCATCCGCGTCTTCCTCGATGCGCCGGAGCCGATCGGCCGCCTCGCGAGCCGCCTCGACACGGGGGAGGGCACGGTTTCGGTCGTGCTGATGCTGAAGGGGCGCGAGGTGGAGATGCGGCTGCCCGGCCAGTACCGCACCACGCCCGAGGTCGCCGGAGCGATCAAGGCGGTGCCGGGCATCGTGCACGTGGAGCTGGGATAGAAGTCGCCCGCCGCTTAGCGGTTAGCGTGAGCTTGACCGGGGTCTCCGGTCCGATCGTCGGAAGAGGCGCCGGCGCAGCCCGTTCTGTTCTTCAATAAGCGGCAGTCTTGTTGCAGAACAAATAGAGCAAAGTCCGCACACTTTCTCAGCGCCCGCCAGGTTCGTCCGCTATAGAAACCGGAGCAGGCACGTGCGGCCGTCGCCGACCTGACAGGAGGGCTTCGAAGTGTTCGTTTCCTTCTTTCCCCAGCCGCGCGTGTTCTTCTGGTCAGCTGCCGGCTGGTCGCTCATCTGCATTCTCGCCTGGTACGCCGGCGGTGAAGCCCTCGGCGCGCGCCTCGGATTCGACCTGCCGGACGGCGAGGAGGTGCAGGCGGTCGGTGTCGAGATATTCTGGTCGGCGCCGTTCCTGTGGTTCTACGCCTATTTCGCTGCGGCGACCGCCATCTTCGCCGGCTTCTGGATGTGGGTCTCGCCGCATCCGTGGGCGCACTGGTCCATCCTCGGCTCGGCGCTCATCCTGTTCGCCACCTACTTCCAGGTGCAGGTGAGCGTGGCGATCAACACCTGGTACGGCCCGTTCTACGACATGATCCAGGCGGCGCTGGCGCAGACGCGGGAGGTCACTCAGGCGGAGTTCTTCGGCCAGCTCTTGGTCTTCGCGGGCATCGCCTTCGTCGCCGTGACCGTCGGCGTGCTGACGCGCTTCTTCGTGAGCCACTACATCTTCCGATGGCGCACGGCGATGAACAGCTACTACATGGCGAACTGGTCGAGGGGACGCGGGATCGAGGGCGCGTCGCAGCGGGTCCAGGAGGACACGATGCGGTTCGCTGCCACGATGGAGGGACTCGGCGTCAGCCTGGTCGATTCGATCATGACGCTGATCGCCTTTCTTCCCGTGCTGATGACGCTCTCCGCCTCGGTCACCGCGCTGCCGCTCATCGGGCCGGTGCCGCACGCGCTCGTCATCGCGGCGATCCTGTGGTCGCTCTTCGGCACGGCGTTCCTGGCGCTGGTCGGCATCAGGCTGCCGGGGCTGGAGTTCCGCAACCAGCGCGTCGAGGCGGCCTACCGCAAGGAGCTCGTCTACGGCGAGGACGATCCGGAGGCCGCCCAGCCGCCGACCGCGGCGATGCTCTTCGACAACGTGCGGCGCAACTACTTCCGCCTCTATTTCAACTACATGTATTTCAACATCGCCCGCATCGGCTATCTGCAGGCCGACATCATCTTCCCCTACGTGATCCTTGCGCCGACCATCGTGGCGGGCGCCATCACGCTCGGCACGATGAACCAGATCCTGAACGCCTTTGGACAGGTGCGCAGCTCGTTCCAGTACCTGGTCAATTCGTGGGCGACGATCGTGGAGCTGATGTCGGTCTACAAGCGGTTGCGCGGCTTCGAGGCGGCGATCGAAGGGGTGCCGCTGCCGGAGATCGAAGCCGCGGCGCCGGCCGGGGTGTAGCGCGGGAGCCGGCCGGCCGCCGCCAGGCGGAGGCTGCCCTGCCCGGCAGGCTGATGCCGGCGGCGGCGTGTCGGGCGGCGGCGTTGCAAAACAGCGCGGCATCCCCTATATCCGCGCCATCTCACAGGCGGGCATGAAGCTTTAACCGGCTTTCCGGTGGCGTTTGCCTTTGCAGGCAGCCGTCATTTCCCGCCGAGGACGAACCGGAGAATTTCGATGGCGCTTCCCGATTTTTCGATGCGCCAGCTGCTTGAGGCTGGCGTGCATTTCGGTCACCAGACGCACCGCTGGAACCCGAAGATGGGGCCGTATATCTACGGCGCCCGCAACAACATCCACATCATCGACCTGGCGCAGACCGTACCGCTGCTCCACCGCGCGCTGCAGCAGGTAAGCGACACGGTCGCGCAGGGCGGTCGCGTGCTTTTCGTCGGCACCAAGCGTCAGGCGTCCGACGCGATCGCCGACGCAGCGCGCCGCTCGGCGCAGTATTTCGTGAACGCCCGCTGGCTCGGCGGCATGCTCACCAACTGGAAGACCATCTCCCACTCGATCGACCGGCTGCGGAAGCTCGATGAGATGCTCGACGCGGGCGTGCAGGGCCTCACCAAGAAGGAGACGCTGTCGCTGACGCGCGAGCGCGACAAGCTGATGCGCGCGCTCGGCGGCATTCGCGACATGGGCGGCGTGCCGGACCTGCTCTTTGTCATCGATACGAACAAGGAGGCGATCGCCATCGCCGAAGCCCGCCGGCTGAACATCCCGGTGGCCGCGGTCGTGGACACGAACTGCGACCCGGTGGGGATCACTTTCCCCATTCCGGGCAACGACGACGCCGGGAGGGCGGTCGCGCTCTACTGCGATCTCGTGGCGCGGGCGGCGATCGACGGGATCTCGCGCGGCCAGAGCGACCGCGGGATCGACGTCGGCGCTGCGGAAGATGTCCCTGAGGAGGCGCTCGGATCCGGCGATGCCGGCACAGCGGAAGCCGAGACCCCCGCCGGAGAGGTCGCGGAGCAGGAAGCCGTTTCGAGCGGCAGCCCGGCCTGACACAGAACTTTGCTTTGAATCGAAAGGAAGAGCCTGATGGCCATCACAGCGCAGATGGTGAAGGAGCTGCGTGAGAAGACCGGCGTCGGCATGATGGATTGCAAGACGGCGCTGGCGGAGACGAACGGCGACATGGAGGCCGCGGTCGACTGGCTGCGGTCGAAGGGCCTTGCGAAAGCTGCCAAGAAGGCCGGCCGGGTCGCGGCCGAGGGCCTGATCGGCGTTGCCGGTTCCGGGAACCGCGCCGCCATGGTCGAGGTCAACTCCGAGACCGACTTCGTCTCGCGCAACGACCAGTTCCAGAGCCTGGTGAACGGCGTCGCCGAGGCGGCGCTCTCCACCGACGGCAAGGTCGATTCCGTGCTGGCGGCGAAGATGAACGGCGGCTCGACGGTGGAGACCGCCATCACCGAGGCGGTCGCCACGATCGGCGAGAACATGACGCTCAGGCGCAGCGCCGTGCTTTCCGTGGATGAGGGCGCGGTGGCGAGCTATGTGCACGCTGCGGCCGCACCGGGGCTCGGCAAGATCGGCGTCATCGTCGGGCTGAAATCGTCGGGCGACAAGGCGAAGGTCGCCGCGCTCGGCCGGCAGATCGCCATGCACGTCGCCGCGGCGAGCCCGCTTGCCCTGGACGCCGACCGCATCGACCCCGAGACGGCGAGGCGCGAGCGCGCCATCTTCGCCGAGCAGGCGCGCGAGTCCGGCAAGCCGGACAACATCATCGACAAGATGGTCGAGGGTCGCATGCGCAAGTTCTACGAGGAGTCCGTGCTGCTGAAGCAGGCCTTCATCATGGACACCGAGCGTACGGTGGAGAAGGTGCTCCAGGACGCCGAGAAGGATGTCGGCGCCCCCGTGACGGTAACGGATTTCGTCGCTTTCCGCCTGGGCGAGGGCATCGAGAAGGGCGCGGATGCCTGAGAGACCGGCTCGGACATGAGCGAAATCGAAGGGCGCCGGCGTGACTCGTCGGCGCCCTTGTCTTATGCGGACAGCGGTGCGCCTGCGGCGGGCGCGACGAGGACCACCATGCCCCCAAGGCCGAAGCCCAAGAGGATACTGCTCAAGCTGTCGGGCGAGGCCTTGATGGGCGATCTCGATTTCGGGATCGACGACAAGTCGGTCGCCCGGTTCGCCGCGGAGATTGCCGGGGTCAATCGCACCGGCACGGAGGTCGCGCTGGTCGTCGGGGGAGGCAATCTCTTCCGCGGCGTGGCGATCTCCGCCAAGGGCGGCGACCGCGTCACGGGTGACCACATGGGCATGCTGGCGACCGTGATGAACGCCCTTGCGCTGGAGGCGGCCCTGTCGCGCGAAGGCCTGGAGGCGCGCGCCATGTCGGCCATCGAGATGCCGTCGATCTGCGAGACCTACGTGCACCGGCGCGCCTCTTGGCACATGAGCCGCAACGTCATCGTCGTTCTCGCCGGCGGCACCGGGAACCCCTTCTTCACGACGGACAGCGGGGCCGCCCTGCGCGCCCTGGAGCTGGAATGCGACGCGCTTCTGAAGGGGACGCAGGTCGACGGGATCTATTCGGCCGATCCGCGGACCGACCCGTCGGCCGTACGCTACGAGCACGTCACCTTCCAGGAGGCGATCTCCAAGGGACTGGCGGTCATGGATACGGCCGCCTTTGCCCTTGCCCGCGACAACGGTCTGCCGATAATCGTCTTCAACGTGCATAAGCCGGGGTCTTTGGCGCGTATCGTCGCCGGCGAGGCGGTTGGCACCCTTGTTTCCGCCGGCTGAGCACCGGGCCGAACGAGCAACGAAACGGGGAAGAACGCCATGGAAGACGGGCTCGACTTCAAGGACATCACCCGGCGCATGCAGGGCGCGGTGTCCGTTCTCAGGACCGAGCTGTCGGGACTCCGGACCGGACGCGCCTCGGTCAATCTGCTCGATCCGATCACCGTGGAGGCCTACGGCACGCAGATGCCGATCAATCAGGTCGCCACCGTCAACGTCCCGGAGTCGCGCATGCTCTCCGTGCAGGTCTGGGACAACAAGCTTGCAGGCGCCGTGGACCGCGCCATCCGCGACGCCAATCTCGGCCTTAACCCGATCATGGAGGGGAACCTGCTGCGCATTCCCATTCCGGAGCTGAACGCGGAGCGGCGTCAGGAAATGGTAAAGGTCGCGCACAAATATGCCGAGCAGGCGCGCATCGCCGTGCGGCACGTGCGCAAGGACGGAATGGACACGCTGAAGAAGCTCGAGAAGGACGGTCACCACAGCCAGGACGACACGCGCGCGGAGTCGGACGACCTGCAGAAGCTGACCGACTCGACCATCAAGGAAATCGACGAAGTGCTCGCATCCAAAGAGCAAGAGATCATGCAGGTCTGAATGGGTCTATCCCGCCGTCTGACCTCGCTTGCCGCATCCGCCGCGGCCGACCTCAAGTCGCCGGAGCCGGATCGCTCGCCCGGCGTGCCGCGCCATGTGGCGATCATCATGGACGGGAACGGCCGCTGGGCGCGGGCGCACCGCATGCCGCGCGGCGAGGGCCACCGCCGCGGCGTGGAGGCGCTGCGCCGGGCCGTGCGTTTCGCCGGCGCGCGGGGGATACGCTTCCTGACGCTCTTCAGCTTCTCGTCGGAGAACTGGACGCGGCCGGACGAGGAGATCGAGGGACTATTCAATCTTGTCCGCATTTTCGTCCGCCACGATCTCGCCGATCTCCATAGCAGCGGCGTCCGCGTGCGCGTCATCGGGGAACGGCAGTCGGTACCCTCCGACATCCGGGGCCTCATCGAGGAGGCCGAGGCGCTGACGGCGTTGAACGACGGCCTGCAGCTGATCGTGGCGTTCAACTACGGCGCCCGCGACGAAATTCTGCGCGCCGCGCGCCGTCTGGCGCGCCGCGTGGCCGATGGCGAGCTGGCGCCCGACGCAATCGACCAGGCGGCCTTCGAGCAGGCGCTCGACACGCTCGGGATACCGGATCCCGACCTCATCATCAGGACCTCCGGCGAGATGCGCATCAGCAACTTCCTGCTCTGGCAGGCGGCCTATGCGGAGCTCGTGTTCCCTCCGGTGCTGTGGCCCGATTTCGACGAGGCGCAGTTCGAGCAGGCCCTCAGCGACTTTGCCGCGCGTGAGCGCCGCTACGGAGGCGTCGTTGGCGTCTGAGGAAGCCGCGTCCGCAGGCAAGTCCGAGCTTAGGACGCGCGCGATATCGGCCGCCGTGCTGGCGCCCGTGGCCCTGGCGGCGGAGCTTTGGGGAGGGCTGCCGTTCGCGGCCCTGGTGGTTCTCGTCGGCGCGATCGGCTTCTGGGAGTGGACCGGGCTTTCCGGTGCGCGCGATCCGGCGTGGGCACGGCTGCTCGCAGTCTTGTGCCTGATCCTCGGGCTCCTGGCGCTGCAGGTATCGAGCGTATCGATCGGGCTGGCGCTGATTGCCGTTCCGGCGGCGCTTGCCCTGCTCGCCGGAATTGCCCGGACGACGCCTCGCTGGACCGGTCTCGGGCTTCTCTACCTGGGCGTCCCGTGCGCCGCCATCATTCTCCTGCGTCAGGCGGAGCCGTTCGGCTGGGCGGCCATCCTCTACATCCTGTTCGTCGTCTGGGCGACCGACATCGCCGCCTATTTCGGCGGGCGGAGCCTGGGCGGGCCCAAGCTCTGGCCGCGCGTCTCGCCGAAGAAGACGTGGTCGGGCGCGCTGAGCGGGCTGGCGGCGGCGGTCGTCGCCGGCGGCGTGACCGCCGGGCTGACCACGGGCGGAAACGTGCGGACGGGCCTCGTCCTTGCCGTGCCTCTCTCCATCGCGTCGCAGGCGGGCGACCTCCTGGAGTCGGCCGTCAAGCGCCGCTTCGGCGCGAAGGACTCCGGCCATGCGATACCAGGTCACGGCGGCGTGCTCGACCGGATCGACGGGCTTCTCGCCGCCGCCGCGATGGCCGCCCTCCTCGCCCTCCTGGGCCTGGGTGGGGGGCTGCTGGTCCTCCCGGATTTCACTGCAGCGGCGGGAACCGGATCGTGAGCCGCCGCATCACCCTTCTGGGCGCCACCGGCTCGATCGGCGCAAGCGCCACCGACGTCATCGCCAAGGCGCCGGGCAGCTTCGAGGTGCACGCCGTCACGGCGGGCTCGAACAGCGGCAAGCTGGCGCAGACTGCCCGGATGCTTCGTGCCCGCCGGGCAGTCGTAGCGGACGAGGCGAGCCTGCCGGACCTGAGGGACGATCTGTTCGGGAGCGGCATCGACGCCGCCGCAGGGCCGGAGGAGGTCGAAGCCGCCGCCGCGGAGCCGGTCGACATGGTGGTCTCAGCGATTGTCGGCGCCGCCGGTCTGCGGGCCACAGCTGCGGCGATCCAGTCCGGCAGCGACATCGCGCTGGCCAACAAGGAGTGTCTGATCTGCGCCGGCAGCGCCTTCATGGCCCTCGCGCGCAAGCACGGCGTCCGTGTGCTGCCGGTCGATTCTGAGCACAACGCCCTTTATCAGCTCCTCGACCGGCGCGAGGCTGCTGATATCCGGACCTACACCCTCACCGCGTCGGGCGGACCCTTCCGCACCTGGCCGGCGGAGAAGATCGCCCAGGCGACGCCGAAGCAGGCGGTCGCCCATCCCACGTGGTCGATGGGGGCCAAGATCTCCGTGGATTCCGCCACCCTCATGAACAAAGGGCTGGAACTCATTGAGGCGCATCATCTTTTCGGCATCGACCCGGCGGACCTGGATGTTGTCGTCCATCCGCAGTCGGTGGTCCATGCCCTGATCACATTCCGGGACGGCTCCATCCACGCCGAGCTCGGGCCGGCCGACATGCGCCGCCCCATCGGCTATTGCCTGCACTGGCCGGACCGGGTGGGGGAGCCGGTTTCGACGCTCGATCTCGCCGCGGTCGGGCAGCTGACTTTCGAGGCGCCGGACCTGGCCCGTTTTCCCGCACTCGCGCTCGCGATGGGAGCGCTGAAGCAGGGAGGCGGTGCGCCGACCGTCCTCAACGCGGCCAACGAAATCGCGGTCGAGGCCTTCCTGGCCGGCCGGGTCGCCTTTACCGCGATCCCGCAAATCGTGGAAATTACCTTGACGGCGGCCGATTCGGAGGGATTGCTGGCGGTGCCGTCCACGATCGACGAAGCGCTTGAGCTTGATACGGTTGCGCGCCGGCTGGCCCGCGCCGATCTCAAGCGTCGAAGCGCGGTCGCCTGAACAGGAGCTTTGATGGACTTCTTGACCGGCCTCCCGGGCGTGGTGGTCTTCTATGTCGTGCCGGCGCTGATCGTGCTCACGGCGGTGGTTTTCGTGCACGAGATGGGGCACTTCCTCGTGGCGCGCTGGTGCGGCATCCGCGTCGCGGCGTTCTCCATCGGATTCGGTCGCGAGATGGCCGGGTTCACCGACCGGAGCGGGACGCGCTGGAAGCTCTCGCTGATCCCCCTCGGGGGCTACGTCCGCTTCGAGGGTGACGACAACGCGGCCAGCATGCCGGACCCCGAGATGCTTGCCTCGACCCCGTCCTCGGAGCGCCGGGGCCTGTTTCATTTTGCACCGCTCTGGCGGCGATTCGCCGTTGTCGCGGCCGGGCCCGCGGCCAATTTCCTTCTCGCGATCCTGATCTTCGCTGCCGTCTTCGCGACGCTGGGCCGCCCGAGCACGCTGCCGGTCGCCAACACCGTGATGGAAGACAGCGCAGCGGAGCGGGCCGGCTTTCAGCCGGGCGACCGGATTCTGAGCCTCAACGGCAAGACGATCGATTCCTTCTCCGACCTGCAGGGCATTGTCATGCTGTCGGCGGGCGAAACGCTATCCTTCGTCGTCGAGCGGAACGGCGAGCGGGTGACTTTGACCGCCGTGCCGGAGCGGCGCGAGCAGCCGGACGGGCTGGGCGGGACGCATCGCATCGGTGTGCTCGGGATCACCTCCGGCGAGGTCAGCGTCGAGCGCGACGACCCCCTGACCGCGCTGGCGGAGGGCACCGCAGAGACATGGCACATCGTTGAGCGCACGATGACGTATATCGGGCGCCTGCTGAGCGGCCGGGAGAGCGCCGAGCAGCTGAGCGGCCCGGTCCGCATCGGCCAGATATCCGGCGCGGTCGCATCGAACGGCGGAATACCTGGGCTTGTCTACCTGACCGCCGTCCTTTCCGTGTCGATCGGGCTGTTCAATCTCTTCCCCGTGCCCATGCTCGATGGCGGGCACCTTCTGTTCTATCTGATCGAGGCCGTGAGGGGGCGGCCGCTCAGCCCGCGCGTCCAGGACATCGGGTTCCGGATAGGCTTTGCCCTCGTCATCATGCTTTTCATATTCGTGACCGTGAACGATATCGCCAACCTCTAGTGAAATGCCCGAAATTCCTGGTTGTTTGGCGGACGTTGCCCAAAGGCAACGTCACTGCGAAAAGGGGGGGCAGAAAGCCCGCATGATTGAAAGCACCGCTAAACCCTGCAATAGCTTGCGTCGGGCTGACCCTGGGCGGCGTCCAGCAAGGCTTTTTGTGTACCTGAAGACCGGACCATAACGGCCAATGAGAGCAACATCGATCCGGCGTAAACTCCAGGCTTTCTCCGCCCTCCTGCTGATGGTGGGGGCATTTGCCCTGGCAGCCTCGGGCCTTGCCGACCGGGCGGAGGCGGCGGTCGTCAGCCGCATTGTCGTCGAGGGGAATCAGCGGGTCGACGCGGAGACGATTCGCGCCTACCTGGTCATTCAGCCGGGGGTCCAGTACTCCAGGCGCGAAGAGGACGAATCTCTGAAGGCGTTGTTCGAGACCGGCCTCTTCTCGGACGTCAGGCTCGACACCCGCGGCGTCACCCTCTTCGTCATCGTCGTCGAGAACCCCGTCATCAACGAGGTGGCCTTCGAGGGGAACCGGCGGTTCAAGGACGAACAGCTGAGCGGCGTCGTTCAGTCACAGCCGCGCGGCGTGTTCACGCGCGCCAAGGTCCAGTCCGACGTAGGGCGGCTGCTGGAGCTCTATCGCCGCTCCGGGAGGTTCCAGGCTTCCGTCACGCCGGAGCTCATCGAGCTTCCCAACAACCGCGTGAACCTGATTTTCGTGTTCACGGAGGGGCCGAAGACCGGCGTCGGAGGAATCACCTTCATCGGCAACCAGGCCTTCAGCGACGGCAGGCTGCGCAACGTCATAGCCACGCGGCAAACGGGGATTCTCAGTTTCATCCGCGCCGGCGACAATTACGATCCAGACCGTCTCGCCTCCGACGAAGAGAAGCTGCGCAAGTTCTATCTCGACCACGGCTACGCCGACTTCCAGATCATCTCCTCGGTCGCGGACCTCGATCGTGAGCGCAATGCTTTCTTCATCGCCTTCACGGTGAGGGAGGGCCCGCGCTACCGCTACGGCCAAATATCGGTCGATTCCACGATCCCAGGTGTCGATCCGGCTGCGCTCGAGCGGCAGGTCTGGACCGATGAGGGCGACGTGTTCTCCAGCACCGAGGTGGAGAAGTCGCTGGAGGAGGTCACGCTCTATCTGGCGGCCAACGGCTATCCCTTCGCCCAAGTGCGTCCCAGGCTGAACCGCGACCCCGACACGCTGACGATTGGCATTACCTACGTCGTCGACGAAAGCGGGCGGGTCTATGTCGAGCGTATCGATATTCGCGGAAACACCCGCACGCGCGACTACGTCATCCGGCGCGAGTTCGATATCGCCGAGGGGGATGCCTACAACCGTGTGCTGGTCGATCGCGCCGAGCGCCGGCTCAATCGCCTTCGCTACTTCAGCCAGGTCCGCATCTTCACCGAGCCCGGTGCGACCGAAGACCGCGTCATCATCGTCGTGGAGGTCCAGGAGGAGCCGACGGGCGAGCTTTCGTTCGGCGTGGGCTATTCGAGCTCTGACGGCGTCGTCGGCGACATCTCACTGACGGAGCGCAACTTCCTCGGCCGCGGCTACACACTGAGGGCGGCCGTCGGGGGCGGCACGACATCGCGGACTTACGAGTTCGGTTTCACCGATCCGTATTTCCTTGGCCGCCGGATTTCCGCCGGGGTGAACGTGTTCCGCCGGGAATATCAGGAGAGCGCCTTCCGCTCCTACGAATACACCTCGACAGGCGGCGGCCTGACATTCGGCTTCCCGATCACCGAAGCTCTGACCGTGCAGACGGGCTACAAGATCGAGTTCCAGGAGATCAATGCCGACGCCGGCGACTGTGCCGCCGGCACCGTCTCGCTTGCTATCTGCACCGCCGACCCGGAGACGCTCATATCTTCCGTCTTCTATTCGGTGATCTACGATACGCTGGACAGCCGCGGCGATCCGCGCTCGGGCATCTACGCCAAGTTCACCCAGGAGCTTGCGGGCGTCGGAGGCGACGTGGCCTATGTGCGTTCCACGGGCAGCGCCAGCTATTACCGCGAGGTGCTGCCGGACCGGGACATCGTGGGACTGCTCAAGGTGCAGGGAGGGCACATCGTCGGTCTCGGTCAGGACGTGCGGCTGCTCGACGCCTTCTTCAAGGGCGGAGAAACGGTGCGTGGCTTCCAGAGCTCCGGCTTCGGTCCGCGCGACTCCGCGACAGGAGACGCATTGGGCGGAAATATCTACGTGGCAGGCACGGCGGAGGTGCAGTTCCCGGTCCCCGTCCTTCCGTCCGAGCTCGGCTTCAAGGGCGCGGTCTTCGCCGACGCCGGCACGCTGTTCGATACCGACGCCGTAGCCACCGGCTCCTCGCAGGATACAGCCGGAATCCGGTCGTCAGTAGGCGGCTCGATATTGTGGGCGTCACCGCTCGGGCCGCTTCGCGCCGACTTCGCGTATGTGCTGACCTCAGAAAGCTTCGACGAGGAGCAGTTCTTCCGGTTCGGCGGCGGAACGCGCTTCTGACAATGTCGAGCCGGCCGGCTCCGCCGGGCCGGGCATGCTGGTCCTGGCTTTATGCGTGACACCCGCTTCTTTCCGGCACCGCCTCGGATGCGTGTGACCGAGGTCGCGGAAAAGGTGGGCGCTACGCTGGTGCGCGGCGATCCGGACGCAGTGATTCTCGGCGCAGCGCCCCTGGAGGTCGCCGGCGAGGGCGACCTCAGCTTCCTCGACAACCCGAAATACGTGAAGCACCTCGCGGGGCTGCGCGCCGTGGCGTGCCTCTGCCAGGCGCGCTACGCCGAGCGCGTGCCTGACGGCGTCGCCGTCCTGGAGACGCCCGAGCCGTATCGGGCCTACAGCCGTTACCTCGCCCTGGCCTTCCCCTCCGCACTGCGCCCCGCCGGATTCTTCGGCGATTCGGAGCTTGCAGGAATCGTGCATCCGCAGGCGCGGCTGGAGGAGGGCGTTCGCATCGAGCCCGGCGCCGTCGTGGGGGCGCATGCCGAGATCGGCAGGGGCACGGTCATCTCGGCCGGAGCGGTCGTCGGCAAGGCGGTGGCAATCGGGCGAGACGCCTATATCGGGGCGAACGCAACAATTCAGCACGCGCTGATCGGCAATAGGGTCATCATCCACCCCGGGGTCAGCCTGGGTCATGACGGGTTCGGCTTCGCGATGGGCGCCCGGGGGCATCAGAAGGTGGCGCAGGTCGGCCGGGTCATCGTGCAGGACGACGTGGAGATCGGCGCCAACTCGGGGGTGGAGCGCGGAGCCAACCGCGACAGCGTGATCGGCGAAGGCACCAAGATCGGGTCGCAGGTGCAGATCGGGCACAACGTGGAGATCGGCCGGCACTGCGTCCTCGTATCCCAGGTCGGCATCGCCGGCTCGGCTCGCTTGGGCGACTTCGTCGTGATCGGCGGTCAGAGCGGCGTGAACGGGCACGTGAAGATCGGCGACGGCGCCCACATCGCCGCAGTCAGCGCCGTGCACGGAGATGTTCCGCCCGGCGCCCGCTGGGGCGGCGTCCCGGCGGGCCCCGTCAAGGAATGGTTTCGCCAGATGGCTGCACTGCGTAGACTTGCGCAAAGGGCCGACGACGCTGAATAGCGGTATCGTCCGCCGAACGAGAGGCCGGGTCGGGAGCGAAATGCCGATGGATCAGAGCAGGACCTTGGAAGCGGTGGACATTCACCGCATCTTGGAGGCGTTGCCGCATCGCTACCCCTTCCTGATGGTCGATCGGATCCGCGATATCGTCGGCGACGAATCGTGCGTCGGCATCAAGAACGTCACCTTCAACGAGCCCCATTTCCAGGGGCATTTCCCAGGCTACCCGGTGATGCCGGGAGTCCTGCTCATCGAGGGGATGGCTCAGACGGCCGGCGCGCTGATATCTCTTGCGCAGGGCGAGCGGGGGAAGCTCGTCTACTTCATGACCATCGACCACGCGAAGTTCCGAAAGCCTGTGATCCCCGGCGATACGGTCGAGTTTCACGTGCGCAAGATGCGGCAGCGGCAGAACATCTGGAAGTTCGCCGCCGTCGCGCGCGTCGGGGACACCAAAGTGGCCGAGGCGGAGGTGAGCGCCATGATGGTGGATCACTGATTTGGCCGACGTCCATCCGACCGCGATCGTAGAGAAGGGAGCGGAACTGGCGGACAGCGCGGCTGTCGGCCCGTACTGTGTGCTCTCAGCCGGGGTGACGCTCGGTGAGAACGTCAAGCTGCATAGCCATGTCGTCGTCGGGGGCACGACGACGATCGGCGCCGGGTCCGTGATCTTTCCTTTCGCCAGCGTTGGCATGCCGCCTCAGGACATGAAGTACCGCGGCGAGACGAGCCGGCTCGAGATCGGCAGGAATTGCACGATCCGCGAGCATGTGACCATCAATCCCGGGACCGAGGGCGGCGGCCTCCTCACACGGATCGGCGACGACTGCCTGCTCCTCGTCGGCTCGCATGTCGCGCACGACTGCCAGCTCGGCAACCACGTGATCCTGGTCAACCACGCGACGCTGGGCGGCCACTGCCGGGTCGACGACTATGCGATCCTGGGCGGCCTGTCCGCGGTCCACCAGTATGTGCGGATCGGCGAGAGCGGCTTCGTCGGCGGCATGTCGGGCGTGGAGAACGACATCATCCCCTTCGGCTCCGCGATCGGAAACCGGGCCGAGCTTGGCGGGCTGAACATCGTCGGGCTGACCCGCCGCGGCTTCTCGCGCGAGGCCATCCACCAGCTCCGCCGCGCCTACCGCACGCTGTTCGGTCCGGAGGGCACGCTCAAGGAGCGGCTGGCGGACGTGGAGCAGGAGTTTGCCGGCGACGAGAACGTGATGAAGATCGTCGCGTTCATCCGCCAGGGAGGCGACAGGGCGATCTGCACGCCGCGGACGCGCGGCGCCGAAGCCTGACGGCAGTTCCATGGCAGCGTCGGCCGGCGGGAGACCCATAGCCATTCTGGCGGGCGGGGGACGCATGCCTTCTTTGGTCGCCGCATCGGCGAAGCGAGAGGGGCACACGCCGATCGTGTTTGCCATCGCGGGCGAGGCGGACCCGGCTTCGTTCGACGTCGAGACCGTGCATGTCTATCGCTGGGGCCAGCTCGGCAGCATGCTTCGCGCCGCGCTGGAGGCGGGATGCCGCGAGGCCGTGTTCATAGGCACGGTGTCGAAGCGCCCCGACATCGCCACGGTCCGGCCGGACCTCAGCACCGTCAAGCTCGTGCCGCGCGTGCTGAAGCTGATCGGGCAGGGGGACCATGCGCTCCTCGACGGAATGACGCGGATATTCGCCGATCACGGCATCGCACTGGTGCGGGCACTCGACGTTGCGCCGGACCTCGCCTTGCCGGAGGGATGCGTCGCCGGCAAGGTGCCGCCTGAGGCGGAGCGCGATATCGAGAAGGCGCTGGAGGCGGCGCGGCTCATCGGCAAGCTCGACATTGCGCAGGGCGCGGTCTCCGTCGGCGGGCGAGTCGTAGCGCTGGAGGACGCCGGCGGCACCGACGCGCTGCTGAAACGCGTTGCCGAATATCGTGACAAGCGCATCATCGGAAAGGCGGGCGGCGTGCTGGCCAAGTGCCTGAAGCCGCAGCAGGACGGGCGCCACGACCTGCCGACCGTCGGGCCTGCCACAGCCGAGGGCGCGGCGCGGGCGGGACTCCTCGGCGTCGTCGCGGAGGCGAACCGCACCTTGCTCGTGGGCCGGGACGAGACGGTCGAAGCCTTCCGCCGGTCCGGGCTCTTTCTGCTCGGCATCGAGCCGTCGGGGTAGACTCTGATGCCGGGGCATCCGCTTAGCGTCGCGCTGGTCGTGGGGGAGGAATCCGGCGATCAGCTCGGAGCGAAGCTGATGGAGGCGCTGCGGCGCGTCCGGCCCGATGCGGTGTTCGTCGGTCTGGCCGGCGAGCGCATGAAGGCGCGCGGCATGAAGAGCGTCGTTCCGCTCGGGGACGTAGCCGTCATGGGCCTCGGCTCCGTGATTGCCCACCTGCCCCGCATCGTGCGCCGCGCCTACAGGATCGTTGATGCCGTCGTGGAGACCAGGCCGGACGTGCTGGTCATCATCGACAGCCCCGAGCTTACCCATGCGGTGGCGCGGCGCGTGGCCCGCAAACTGCCGGACCTGCCGATCGTCGACTATGTCTCGCCCACCGTGTGGGCGTGGCGCGCCTACCGGGCGCGGCGGATGACACGCTACGTCGATTGCGTGCTGGCGCTGCTTCCGTTCGAGCCGGACGTGTACCGACGGCTCGGCGGCCCGCCCTGCACCTATGTCGGGCACCCGCTGATCGAGCGGCTGGACGAGCTGCGGCCGGCGCCCGGCGAGCGGCCGCCGCTTGCCGGGAAGCCGACGCTGCTCGTGCTTCCAGGCAGCCGCCGCACGGAGACATCGCGCCTGATGGCGCCGTTTGGCGAGGCCGTGCGGCGTGTCTCAGAGACGCGGCCTGACGTGGAGGTTCTGCTGCCCGCGGTGCCGCATCTCGAGGCGGAGATCAGGGCGCGCGCTGCGCAGTGGGGGCATTCTCCCGAGATCGTTGTTGGAGAAGACGCGAAGCTCGCCGCTTTCCGCCGCGCCCACGCGGCGCTGGCGGCTTCCGGTACGGTGTCGCTTGAGCTGGGCCTTGCCGGCGTCCCCACAGTGATCGCCTACCGCGTCGATCCGATCGCGCGCGTGCTCAAGCACCTGTTCCTGAACGTTCCCTCCATCGTGCTCACCAATCTCGTCCTGGGCGAGAATGCCATGCCCGAGTTCCTCGACTCGGCCGGCTCGCCGGAGGTCCTGGCACGCGAGACGCTGGCGCTGCTCAAGGAGGGCCCGGCGCGCGCGGCGCAGCTTGCCGCACTGGCGAAGCTCTCGGATATCATGGTGCTTTCCGGCGGGGAGCGGCCGAGCGACAGGGCGGCGGCGATCGTGCTGGAAGCCGCAGAGCACGGCCATGGCCGCCGCGCGGTGCGCCTGCGAGGATCGCCCGTTCCGTAGCCCGGATGGAGCGGAGCGCAATCCGGTACGGCGCCGCTTCGCTGCGAGCGCTCCCCGGATTGCGCGCCTGCGGCGCTTCATCCGGGCTACGGACCTCAATAGCAGGCCGCCTTACGCCGCCTGATCCCTCAGCCGTGCGAGGCTCTCCTCGGGGCCGAGGGCGACCATCACCTCGAAGATGGAGGGAGAGGTGGTGGTGCCGGTCAGAGCCGCGCGGAGCGGCTGCGCGACCTGGCCAAGCTTCACGTCCTCCTGGTGCGCAAAGTGCCGGACGGTCTGTTCAAGGTCGGCGGCGGCCCACGGGACCTCTCCGATCGCATCGGCAAGCCGGCCGATGCGCTCCCGCGCATCGGTATCGAGGAGCGCCGAGGCTTTCTCGTCCAGCGCAAGCGGCCGCTCCGCGACGATGAACTGTGCCGCATGGAAAAGGTCGAGCAGCGTCCTCGCGCGTGCCTTCAGCTCCGGCATGAGGCCGAGAACGCGGGCGCGCTTCTCCTGGTCCAGCCGGGCGACGAACTCCGGCCCGCCTTCGATCTCCGGCAGGATCGCCTCGAGCTGCGCGAAGAGGTGGTCGTCCTCGGTGGCACGGATGTAGTGGCCGTTGAGATTCTGCAGCTTGTTGAAGTCGAAGCGGGCGGCCCCCCTGTTGACGGCGTCGAGGTCGAACCACGCGATCGCCTGCTCGGTGGAAAAAATCTCGTCGTCGCCGTGCGACCAGCCGAGCCGCGCCAGGTAGTTGCGCAGCGCCTCGGGCAGGTAGCCCATGGCGCGATAGGCCTCGACGCCGAGCGCGCCGTGCCGCTTGGAGAGCTTTGCGCCGTCCGGTCCATGGATGAGCGGGATGTGCGCCCAGACCGGCACGGGCCAGTCCATCGCCTCGTAGATAGTCGTCTGACGCGCCGCGTTGGTGAGGTGGTCGTCGCCGCGGATGACGTGCGTGATGCCCATGTCGTGGTCGTCGACCACGACGGCGTGCATGTAGGTCGGCGCGCCGTCGGTGCGCAGGATGACGAAGTCGTCGAGATCCCTGTTGGGGAACGAGACGCGGCCCTGCACCCGGTCCGCGATGACGGTCTCGCCTTGCCGCGGCGCCTTGATGCGAACGACGGGTGCGACGCCTGCCGGCGCCTCCGCCGGGTCACGGTCGCGCCAGGCGCCCTCGTAGCGCGCAAAGCGGCCCTCCGCCTTCGCCTTGTCGCGCATTGCCTGAAGCTCCTCCGCCGTCTCGTAGGCGCGGTAGGCCCGGCCGCGCGCGATCAGCTCCTCGGCGACCTCGCGGTGGCGGTCGGCGCGGGCGTGCTGCGAGATCGGCTCGCCCTCCCAGTCGAGGCCAAGCCATCCGAGCCCGTCGACGATCGCGGCGACCGCCGCGTCGGTGGAGCGGGCGCGGTCCGTGTCCTCGATGCGCAGCAGCATGGTCCCGCCCGTGTGGCGGGCGTAGAGCCAGTTGAAGAGGGCGGTCCGCGCCCCGCCGATATGCAGGAATCCGGTAGGCGAGGGGGCGAAGCGGGTGACGACGGGTGGGGTCATGGCGCCTACCTAGCGCTTATGACGCGAAAGCGAAATCCGGCGGCATGCCGGTTCCGGCGAAGCGCAGGCGGAACGTATTGCGCATGTGACGCGCATGTATTACATGGTCGCAATGAAGACCCTTACAGTCCGGCTTCCCGAATCGCTCGCTGCGGAAATTGAAGCGGAATCGGAGGCGCGTCGGATATCAAAGTCCGATGTCGTGCGCGAGCGGCTCCAGCGTCCCCGCCCAGGAGGCGCCGAGGACCCGCTGGCGGGGATACGCGACCTCATCGGATCGGTGGAGGACGATCTCCCGGAAGATCTAAGCGCCAGAAAGAAGCACTACCTGCGGGAATGGGGCTATGGCCGCAATCGCACTCGCTGACACCGGCTTTCTTGTCGGGCTGCTTCGGGCGCGCGACCGGTATCGCGAGTGGGCGGCGGAAACCACATCGATTTTCCCGCCGCCCTGGCAGACCTGCGAGGCGGTTGTGAGCGAGGCATTCCACTTGCTTGGGCCCGTCGGCCGACCGGCGTTGATCGAGCTCCTGCGGCGACGTTTCGTAACTACGCCCTTTCAGCTCACGCATGAGCGGGAGCCCGTTCTTCTGCTGATGCAGCGATATGCCGACGTTCCGATGAGCTTGGCAGATGCCTGCCTCGTCAGGATGACCGAGATGCACACCGATCCGCTGGTCATTACCACCGATT
>CAZMJQ010000150.1:0-3404 GCA_964566475.1 uncultured Propylenella sp.
GCCGACACGCCGGAGCGGCTCGACTGGCTGAAGATGGCGCATGCGCGCGGCCGCTATCTCGGCATGGAAACGGAGATCGTCTCCGCGGCGGAGGCGAAGCAGATCCTGCCGCTGATCGACGAGAGCTGTTTCGTCGGCGCGCTCTGGGACCCCATCGAGGGCCATCTCGATCCCTACGGCACGACGCAGGCCTACGCGAAGTCGGCGCGCATCGCCGGCGCGGAGATCTACACGCGCAACCGCGTGACGGAACTGAACCCGAGCCCCGACGGCTCATGGACCGTCGTGACCGAGCAGGGAACGATCCGCGCCGAGCACGTCGTCAACGCCGGCGGGCTGTGGGCGCGCGAGATCGGCCGCATGGCCGGCCTCGAGCTTCCCGTGCTTGCAATGGAGCACCACTACCTCCTCACGGAAGACATGCCCGAGGTGGCCGAGGTCAACCGCTCCACCGGCAAGGAGGTGGTGCACGCCATCGACTTCGCGGGTGAGATCTACACCCGCCAGGAGCGCGGCGGGCTGCTGCTCGGCACCTACGAGCAGGCGGCGACCCCCTGGTCGCCGAAGGAAACGCCGTGGGATTTCGGCCAGGACCTGCTGGAGCCGGACCTCGACCGCATCGCCCCATCGCTCGAGATCGGCTTCAGGCACTTTCCCGCGCTCGAGCACACGGGCATCCGCCGAATCGTCAACGGGCCTTTCACGTTCTCGCCGGACGGCAACCCGCTCGTCGGCCCGGTGCAGGGCTTGAGGAACTACTGGTGCGCCTGCGCCGTCATGGCCGGCTTCAGCCAGGGCGGCGGCGTCGGCCTGGCGCTGTCGAACTGGATGGTGGAAGGCGACCCGGGCTTCGACGTGTGGGCGATGGACGTGGCGCGCTTCGGCGAATGGGCGACGCTCGGCTACACCAACGCCAAGGTGCGCGAGAACTACTCGCGCCGCTTCCGCATCCGCTTCCCCAATGAGGAGCTCCCGGCGGCCCGCCCGAACCAGACAACGGCTCTTTACGACAGGATGATCGCGCAGGGCGCTGTGATGGGCGATTCATGGGGGCTGGAGACGCCGCTCTGGTTCGCGCCGGAGGGCGTGGAGCCGAAGGACGTCGTCTCCTTCCGCCGCTCCAACGATTTCGAGCACCTCAAGGCGGAGTGCCTCGCCGTCAGGAACGGCGTCGGCGTGACCGAGATCGCCAACTTCGCCAAGTATTCCATTACCGGGCCGGGCGCTGAGGCCTTCCTCTCGCGCCTCATGGCGAACCGCATGCCGAAGGCCGGGCGCATCGTGCTGACGCCGATGCTGAACGAAAGCGGCCGGCTGATCGGCGACTTCACCATCGCCAAGGCCCCTCCCCTCAACAATGGCGACGACCGCTTCTTCATGTGGGGGTCGAGCCAGGCGCAGCTCTATCACATGCGCTGGTTCGAGCGGCACCTGCCGTCCGACGGCTCCGTTTCGATCCGCCCGCTCGGCATGAGCCTCGTGGGCCTCTCCATCGCGGGGCCGAAGGCGCGCGACGTTCTGGCGAAGCTCACCGGCGAGGACGTGTCGGCGGCGGCGCTCCGCTTTCTCGATTTCCGCGAGACGCACCTTGCCAACGTGCCGGTGATGCTCAACCGCGTCACCTATACGGGCGACCTCGGCTACGAGATCTGGGTCAAGCCGGAATACGAGCGGCGGCTCTACGAGAAGGTGATGGAGGCGGGCGAGGAATTCGGCATCCGCAATTTCGGCATGCGCGCTCTCCTCTCGCTCCGGCTGGAGAAGAACTGGCCGACCTGGTTCCGCGAGCTACGCCCGATCTACGGCCCCTTCGAGGCCGGCCTCGACCGCTTTGTCGACCTGAAGAAGAACGACTTCATCGGCCGCGAAGCGGCGGCCCGCGAGAAAGAGGACGGCGGCAGGCTCCGCCGCGTCACCTTCATCGTGGACGCCGCCCCTGGGATGGAGGGCGCCGACGTGATGGGCGACGAGCCGATCTGGCACGGCGGCAAGGTGATCGGCTGGGTCACGTCGGGCGGCTACGCGCACTATGTCGACCGCTCGCTGGCGCAGGGCTACGTGCCGAAGGACCTCACGAACGGCGCCGGCGGATTCGAGATCGAGATCCTCGGCGAGCGCCGCGGCGCGACCATCCAGCACGAGCCGCTGTTCGACCCGGAGGGTGCGAGGATGCGGGGATGACCCTACTTCGCCGCCAGCCAGGGGTTCACAAGAGTAACCTGGAGCAGCTCAAAGTCTCGCGTGTTTCGCGTCGCCAGTCGTAGTCCCCGTGCCCGCGCAGCTTCAGCGATCAGCGTGTCGACGACACCGACAACGCGTCCTTGCGCGGCTGCCAACGCACGCAGCCGCCCCGCCCCCTCGGCAAGCTCATCATCGATTGGAATTGTCCGGCGTGCGAACTCGAACCTGATTTCTTCGATCCACGCACGCAGCTTGATCTGCCGCTTCGGGTCAGGGCTGCGCTCCGCGCCGTAGGCCAGTTCGTGAAAGGTGATGCTGCAAAGCCAAGGCTCGGCTACATCGGCGAGGAAGCCGACGACCTTCGGATCTGGCCGAGGTCTGGCCAATTCCGACAAGACGTTCGCGTCGAGCAGGATGTCTTCCACCCTGCGTGCTCACATGTCCGAGAACGGGTCCCCGCGGCCGGCATCGCGCGGCGGCAGCTTGATGGGCGCTCCACGCGGTGCCGTCTCGATCAGGAACCGGCCCAGATGCTTTCGTGGCGACAGGCGCTCGAAATCCTTTGCCGACATCACGACGACCGGGTCGCGTGTGCCGATGAATTGCGGCTCACCCGCCCGGGCGCGCCGCATCACTTCCGACAGATGGGCCTTGGCGTCCTGCACCGACCACATGGGACCGGCCTCCATTTCTGGTCCAATGTAGTCCAGTATCCTGGCTCTTGCAACTCGCCGGAGCGAAGTCAGAGCGAAGTCGGGCGCTGATGCTAATCCTTCCCCACCTCCACCACGCGTCCGCCGCCGCAGCTGCGGGTGCCGGTCGAGGCGGATGCCGGCGGGGCGGCGAGGATCAGGCCGGCGAGGTCGCTCTCCGGCGTGATGTCGCCTTCAAGATTGATCCACAACGCCGAAATGTTCCCGCCGCTGCACCGGATAAGCACGCGTTCGCCCGCCCCTGCCCCGAACGCCTCGTCGAACGCCGCCTCGATCTCGCCGCGCGTCAGCGTCTCCCCGAGACGGTCGGCGAACAGC
The DNA here is from genome assembly GCA_964566475.1 of uncultured Propylenella sp. Taxonomy (GTDB): domain Bacteria; phylum Pseudomonadota; class Alphaproteobacteria; order Rhizobiales; family Afifellaceae; genus DASWJZ01. Next base: position 3,213 of record CAZMJQ010000150.1, read on the forward strand.
GCCCGCACGGGAGAGCCATTGAGCTGCGCCAGGAGCGCCATCGACTCGATAAAGTACTCGTCCGGATCTGCGCCGGCATCGGCCCCGCTCTTGTCGTCCTCGTAGCACGACCCATGCTTCGACCATTCGTGCAGGTGCAGGCCCGACTGCACCCCCGGCATCACGACGGCGAGGTCGTCCAGGACATCCCGC
>CAZMJQ010000151.1:0-4368 GCA_964566475.1 uncultured Propylenella sp.
AACCACTCGGCCACCCATCCGTGCTGGAGTCGCAATGAGATAAGGGGAGGGGCGGAACGTGACAACACCTGGTTGTCACGTTGAACTCGCCCAGAAGGGGGGCTGATCGGCAAAGCCGTTCCGAATGCCCCGGAGGTGGCCGCCTTCGCCGACTATCGATCCGACGGTCCGCCGGCGAGCGACAGCACGGCGGCAGCGATGGGCGGGAAACCCGGGCCGTCGGCGTCCACCACGTCGAAGTGATTGGCTCCTTCGGCGACGGCGAGTGTGACGGTGTCTCCTGCTTCTTCCGCCGCCCTTGCGTATTGCCGGATCATGGAGACACGCCATGCGCTGTCGCCGGACCCCACGATGAGCATCTGCGGCACTTTAAGCGGCAGAAGCTCCGCCGGATTGGTCTCGGCAAAACGCGGCCCGGCCTCTTCCCTTGTCCTTGCTCCGATCAGCGGCAGGATGGGGGCGCGGTCGCCGAGCTCCAGCGAGAGCTCCAGATCGTTGGTGCCGGCGAGGGAGACGACACCGGCGATCGGCAGCGGATCGGGCGTATGGAGCCGGCTCGATGCCGGGAGGCTCTTACGGCCCGCCAGCCAGAGAGCCAGATGGCCTCCCGAAGAGTGGCCGACGGCGACGATCCGGTCGAGATCGAGCCGGTAGGTCTTCGCAAGCTCGCGCAGATGGTCGGCTCCCGTCGCGACATCGGCAAAGGTGCCCGGGTAGCCGCCGCCCCAGTTGCCGACGCGGCGGAACTCCAGGTCCCAGGTCGCTATCCCTTCGTTCGTCAGCCGTTCGACGAAGCGGGTCGAGTAGTCCTTCGTCCAGTCCGACGTCCAGTTGCCGCCATGGATGAAGATGGCCACCGGAAAGCCCTCCGGGGGCGGCTCCGCATCGGGAAGGCGAAGGTCACCGAACTGCAGCGCGCTGTCGCTCGCGTAGCGAATCCTGGCATCGGGCCGAGTGTCCGGCAGCCAGAGCGCCGCGTCCAGCGCGGAAGGGTTCCGGAACCGCTCCTGCGCCCAGCCGCCCGCACAGAACAGCACGGTCGCAATCAATCCTGCCGCGAGCGGGAACACGACCGGCATCCTTCTCCCCATAGCCTTGCTCCCGCGTTACTCTTCCGCCGTTGGAGGCTCCCCGCGGCGATTGCATCTCCGGACCGCCGGGACGACACCTGCGGAGCAGGGCGGAGTCAAGCGAGCCGGATTTTCGGGGGCGCGACGGGACCGAGACGGGACCGGCGCCTCCCTCACGGAAAGGGAGTTGTCGCGGGGGCAACCATCGGGCATGCTCGCCGTTGTGGTTCGGACACCCGCAGGCATTTTCGGAGCAGGGACAATGAAGCGCGCGGTTCTTGCCGGCTGTTTGGCTCTCTCGGTCGCGCTGGGCGCGCCGGCGGCGTGGGCCCAGGGCCAGACGCAGCAGCAGGCGTCCGATCGGGACGACCGCAACGCGACGGCGCTGGACTTCTGGGTCGCCGGGCGGGATACGTCGGACAGCCGCAAGGACGTTCAGGAGACCACCCGCCCGCTGCCGCCGAGCGGACCCGCATCGTTCTCCTGCAGCCCCGGCTCGCCGATCTGCCCATAGGTTTCGCGCAGCGCCGCGGGCACGAGCCAGCCGCGATAGCGCACCAGGCGGCCGATCAGCGGCAGCGCGATCGCCACGTCGAAACTGAATCGACCCTCGGTATCGATCCGTTCGCGCGCATCGGTGGCAGGCGCCAGCCGCCGCGGCAGGGGAATTGGCCCGAGCCGCCAGCCGGTGACCAGCATGTCGAGCCCGGCTTGCGATGCGGGGACATCGAGGTCGAACGTGAGAGGACCGAAGCGCTCGCTCAGCCCGCCGCCCGGACGCGCAGCGAGCACGCTCCTGAAGCGGCGGCCGCCGAAATCGCGCGTCCAGACTTCCCTTCCATTGCGCGCTTCCATCGTTACCGTGACGGGCACGCGCTCGCCTCTCTGCGGCAGGCGGAAGAGCGCCGCAATTAGACGTCCAGCCGCGTTTTCCGCGCCGGTCACGTCCGCCTCGCCTTGCAGCACGGGGCGGCTTTCCACTGTGTGAGCGGCACGGATCGGTGCCGGCATGATCGCGAAACCCGCGCCGAGGGCCCGCTCGAAGAGGCCGCCGTCCGGGTGCGAGACATCGACCAGGGTGTGGATGCGGTAGGACCGGAACTCCGCCTCGATCTCCTCCAGAGCGAGCACGCCGGCGCAGGCCGATGCGCCGGGGGCGAGAGATGCTTGCGCAAGGCAGCGGAGCGCCGCGAGCGCAGGCAGCGTCGGGATCACGGGTCCGTCCCCGGCTTCGGCCACCAGAGTCCAGCGGGCAACGACACGTCTGCCGTCTGCTGCCGTGCCGCTCGCTTCCACAAGCATGCCGCCACGATCCGTGCCGAAGCCCGAGAGGAGGCCGGCGGCGCCGCGGAAAAGCGCTGCGAAAGGCCGGAGCGATCCGATGAGCCGCGCGCGCACCAGCATGCTCGCCGCCGACAGGCCGAGATGCAGGACCGGCAGCTCGAGCCCGGCGCGGAAGATCGCTGCGTGCCGGACGCTGAAGCGCGCCGGAACGAGATCGAGGTCGGGCGTGTCGCAGATCGACAGCCAGCGGCGGCCGAGCCCCGCGAACGTGCGCGGCGCCAGCATCCCCCAGCCCGGCCGCGTCTGCCACCCGCCGTCGAGGAAGACGCGCACAGGCCGGCCGGCGTAGGAGAGGATGGCGGCGACCACCGAGAGCCCCCGCGGCGCGCGGTTGCCGGGCGAGATGGCGATCTCCACGCTATCGATCGCGCGCCAGCCGCGCGTCAAATGATCGAGCACGGCATGCGAAAGCGCCGGCGTGGAGCTTGCGCCGGTCAGCGCAGTCACGCTGCGCTCCTTCGCCTTGGCATCGAGGCGGGGAAAAGCAGCGACGAAGTCGCGTGCATCGGCAAGGTCGACGTAGTGGATTCCGGCCTCCACCGTCGCTTCGGCGAGCGACAGGTCCGCGCCCTGAAACGGTCCCGCCGTGTCGGCCACGGCAAATATCCCGAGCCTCCGCAGCGCCTCCGGCGTGACCGTGTTGCGGTCGATTGCCGTGGTGGCGAACGAACGACCGGGCCAATCCTCGCGAAGCTCATTGGCCAGCGCGTCTGCCCGTGCGGCATCGCGACCGCCGAGGACGATCTCATAGTCGGTCGTTGCCGCGAGCCCCCGCACCAGGAGGCGGCCGAACGTCCCGGCGCCTCCGACGACGAGGACGCGCTTGGTCATGACGGGGATGGCAGCCGGTCGAGGAAGCGCTCCCGCACGTCCGGGCCGGGCACCATGCAAGCATCGAGGCGGCCGAACATCCGGTAGCGGCGCTGCGCGATCCGGTCGTAGGTCCAGTCGCGCAGCGCCTTCGGGAAGGCCCAGCAGAGCCTCGTCCACGACCATCCGGGAAGCCGCGCCAGCACCATGAGCGCCGCGTCGCTCTTCATGTAGGCGATGCCGTCGAGCACGACGGCATTCGTCTCCGGATCGTCCGGCGTGATTGCGATCCGCTCCGCGAGGCGTCGACCGTCCTCCGTCTGGATCGGCAGAAAGCGGAACATCTTCGCCCGGTCGCGCGCGATCACGAACGCGACCCAGCGCGAGCAGAAGACGCACACGCCGTCGAAGAGGATGACGCCGCTGGGAACGCCACGGATCGGCCGCGGCATCCACGTTCTTGCGCGCGCTGCCTGGGCTTCCGTCAGGCTTCTCTCCATCGCAGTGGGGAGCGGTTGCCCACCGTCAGTTCGGCACAGGAGCGATCAGCGCGTCGTCGTGCTGCGGCGCGCCCCAATAGGCGGGGCCGACGATGCGGATGCCAGAGTCCGTCTCCGCCATGGCGCCGCCTTCCGGCAGCCGCAGGCGCGGCGCCAGGCCGCCGGCGCGGTTGGCGAGTGTCTCCGGGTCCTGGCCGGGCGCCGGGCGCGGGCGCGGCAGTTGCGTCGTGGGGACGCCGGTCGCCGGCCCCGCCGCCGGTGGCGCCGCAGCCACGGAGTATCCGCCGGGCGGCCGGCAGGTGCAGGCCGGATTGTAGCTCTCGCGGTAGTCAAAGGCGGTGGGGAGGGACTGGTACGCCTGGCCGGTGATGGAGATCATGCTCTCCGGCCCGCCGCCGGGATTGGAGTGATAGAAGAGCTCCGACTCCGATCCGGGGCACATCGCCCGGCAGGTCTGTGCGTCGGCGGCGAGGTGCTCGCGCATGGTGGAGAAGCTGATCGGAAAATAGTAGCCGTCGCAGGTGCGCACGCAGAGCGTCCGGAAGGGACCGCGCGTCGGCTGGAGCGGGGTGCCGGACCACGTCCGGTCCTGGCGCGGCGTCGCAGCGGTGTAGCCTTCGCCCGGCACTTCGCAGCCGTGCGCG
>CAZMJQ010000152.1:0-7126 GCA_964566475.1 uncultured Propylenella sp.
ATGAACACCGACCACACGCTGGAGGAGGTCGGCCAGCAGTTCTCCGTGACGCGCGAGCGCATCCGCCAGATCGAGGCCAAGGCGCTCAGGAAACTGAAGCACCCGAGCCGGTCAAGGAAGCTCCGGAGCTTCCTCGATAGCTAGAGGAGCCTGCCGGTGACGAAGCCGCTGATCTTCACGGTCTCTGCCGCATGGGACGATGAGGCGTCCGTATGGACGGGGCATTGCGACGACATCCCCGCGGCGGCTGACGCGGCGACCCTTGACGAGCTGCTTGCGAGAATCTCGGAGATGGCGCTCGACCTGCTTCCCGACAATCATCCCGGGGTCGATCCGGCTTCCGTATTTGTCCAAATCACGGCATTGCGGGAAGCCGAGCCTAAAGCAGCCTGAATGGCTCCTCCGTTCGATCGGCTGTTGCGCGAACGGCTGCGTGCCGCTGGATGCGTCCTTGTGCGGCAGGGACGGGGGGGCAGCCACGAAGTGTGGCGCAGTCCAATCACCGAGCGGAATTTTGCGGTGCCTCTCCGCGTTCCGAGCCGTCACACGGCCAACGCGATTCTTCGTCAGGCGGGATTGCCCAAAGCCTTTTGAGGCGGCGCGCTTCACCCCCCGCAACTCGTTCGGCAAGGAACGGCCATTAGACGCTCGCGTCCAATTCATGCAAGGCTTGGTGCGAGACCGACAGGAACGTGGGGCGGCGAGATTCTCTCCGGCCTGAAAAGGAGCTTGCCATGCCCAAGACCGGCGAAGCCACCGATGTCGATGCCCTCGGCGAGATCATGCTCATCCAGGGCACCATGCAGCGCCAGTTTCTGCGCGTTCTCTTGCGGCGCCTCACGACCGACGTTGACGCATTCAACGCCGAGATGTTTCTGGCCGAGCTCGATCTCCTGAAGGAGTCGCTGGAAGCCGGCCGCGAAAAGTCGGCGCTCCATTCGTTCGCGCTGAAGGAGTGGGAGCGGCTCTCCGAGATGGCGCTCGACGCCGTCGCGTCGACCCGGGCGAAGACCGAGACGCATTGAAGCCGTCCGCCCACCTCCGGCCGGTTTTCAGACGCAGGGCCCGCTACTTATCGCCAAAAGATTGCCTTGTTTCTCCGATTAACTTTTTGTTAACAATCGGGCGTTCCGTGGGCCGAGGTTTCGCGTGCTGAGTATCAGGCGGCGGCAAGGACCGTACGAATTCCGCAAAGAGACGTTCGGCGGCCCCGATCAGGGTTGGCCGAACTGGGGCGAACTCGGCCCGATTCTGCTGAGAAGCGCAGGAATCGTCGGCATTGCGGCGGTCATCATGGTGATCGCCGCCGGCGACACGCTGTTCAGGGGACCGGTCAGGGGGCCGCAGGTCCAGTCCGCCGCCGCGATGGCCCCGAAAGCGGAGACCGGGTCGGCAGACCTCGTTGCCGCCCCGGTCGCGGAGGCCGAGCCCGCGGAACCCTCGGACGACATCGTCGCTGCCGCGATACAGGAAGAGCCCTCCGACCCTGCGCCGGAGGCCGATGCGCCCCCGCCGACGCCGGAGCAAGCGCGGGCCGTCGCATTCGGCTCGGGTTCCGACGAGATCCTCAACGCGGGCACTCTCCGGCTGGAAGCAATCGACGACTTCGATCCGCTCTCCTTCGTCGCCACGGAAGAAGCACCGGTTGCGCAGGCTGTGCTTGGCTCCGATGCTGCGGCCGCGCCGGAGCCGTCCTATGCCGAGTCGGCTGTCGCCGAGCCGGTCGCCGTGGCGGCGTGGCTGCCCGCCGAGACGGAAGAAGGCGGCGCCCGCGAGGAGGGTCGCCACGAGCAGAGCGGCGCCGGTGAAGAGAACCGCATCGAAGTGGCGGCCCTTTCCTCTGCGCAGCCGGCCGGGGACGCCGCCGGCGCTCAGCCCGACGGCGCATCCGGCGACGAGCCGCTTTGGGAAGAGTACGCCGTGGAGTGCCCGCGCGACTGGCTCTCGTCTTCCGTCCCGGCTCCCACGGCCAGCCTGACGGAAGACTGCGAGCCGAAGATCGTTCTCGTTGCTCCGGCGGAGTTGCGCGGCACGGGAGGGACCGACGCGGACGAGCCGCCACTCGATGAGGCCCTTGAGAACGCCGCGGCGGCGCATGCCATGGAGCTTGCGGGCTTCGTGGCCCGCCTTCCCAGGGTGCGGCCCGATCCTCCGCCCGTCCGCCGCGTGCGCAGAACCAGCCGGCGCGCCGACTGGCCGGCCGCGCCACCGCCCGACTGCGGCAGTCTCCACGCCTACTGGCGCTTCGTGGACCGCAGGGCGGGCACGAAGGAATGGTACTGCAAATAGCGCACGCACCTCAGGCGAACTGCTGCAGGTGCCGCGCCGTTGCTAGGGTAGGCGGGGCACGGGCGCCTTGTGCGCTTGCACGGTGGGCTGCAGGACTGCTTAGCTGGCACGCTGTCTCGCCGGAAGCTCACTCATGCGCCACGTCCCGTTGCTCGTCATCCCCTTCCTGATTTATAACGCCTTCGCATTCCTGGTCTTCGTCGATCACGAGGCAGGTTTCCAGGAGGCGAGGGCGGTCAGCTTTCCTTTAATCTCGGGGGCGACGTTCACGCTTTCGCTCGGAGCGGCCATCGTCCTCGCTGCCCTTCTCTTCCTTGCGATCGAGGTAGTGAAGGCGGCGCGCATCGGGCGCGGGTCGATCACCGACCATGTGCTTGCCACGGTGCTCCTCGTCGCCTTCATCGTCGAGTTTCTCATCTTCCCGCAGGCGGCCACGGAGACGTTCGTGATCCTGATGGCGATCGCCCTCGTCGATCTCATCTGCGGCTTCGCCGTGTCGATCCGCACGGCAACCCGCGACGTGAGCTTCGGCGGCTAGCTTCGGCCTCCGCCGCTGGTGACATGGCTCCATCGTGGGGGCATACTCACGCGCATAAGAACCGCTGGCGAGGGCAGCGGTCAAAAACAACAGGGAGGATAGCCGATGAATAGCAATAGGTGGTTGGCGCTCGCCGTCGGCACGGCGCTCGGCGCGTATGCGGTCGTAGCGTTCGCTCAGGACGTCACGCTCGTCGCGTCTCATCAGTTCCCTGGCGGCAAGGGCGACGTGCGCGACGAGATGGTGCAGCTCATCGCACGTGAGGTCGCGGCCGCCGATGTCGGGCTGAACATCCAGATCCATCCCGGCGCCTCGCTGTTCAAGCCGACCGAGCAGTGGAACGCCATGGTCACCGGCCAGCTCGACATCTCCGCTTTCCCGCTCGACTATGCCAGCGGCAAGGTGCGCGAGTTCGGCGCCACTCTGATGCCGGGCCTCGTCCGCAGCCACGACAAGGCCGAGCGCCTCAACGATTCCGCCTTCATGGATACGATCAGGTCCAAGATCGAGGAGGAGGGCGTGATCGTGCTCGCCGACGCATGGCTCGCAGGCGCGGTCGGCTCGAAGGGCGAGTGCATCCGCACGCCCGAGGACATGCAGGGCCTGAAGATCCGCTCGGCCGGCGCGACGTTCGCCGCCATGTGGCAGCAGGCCGGCGCCAATATTGTGTCCATCCCGTCGAGCGAGGTCTACACCGCGCTGCAGACCGGCGTCGCCGACGCAACCGACACCAGTGCCGGCAGCTTCGTCTCCTTCCGCCTTTATGAGCAGCTCAAGTGCCTGACGGCCCCCGGCGACAATGCGCTGTGGTTCATGTATGAGCCGGTGCTGATGTCGAAGCAGAGCTTCGACCGCCTGACGCCGGAACAGCAGGACGCGCTGATGACGGCCGGTCAGAAGTCCGAGGAGTATTTCGCCGGCGAGTCGCGCGGCCTCGATCAGAAGATGGTCGATGCCTACACGGAGAACGGCGTCGAAGTCGTGACGATGACCGAGGAAGAGTACAACGCCTGGCTCGATGTGGCGAGGGCGAGCTCCTACAAGCAGTTCGCCGAAGAGGTGCCCGGCGGCCAGGAGCTGATCGACGCCGCCCTCGCGGTGGAGTAGGCACACCTTCGGGGCCGGCCGACGTCGCGTTCGCCCGGCCGGACGTTCCTCCTTCCACGCACGTTTGGAGCCCCGGAGCGGGCCGAGGCTGAGCGTGGTCCGATTTGCCGCGGGGGCAGCGGAATGGGCCTTTTCGTCCGGGTAGTCTCCTGGCTTTCCCAGGTGTGCGGCATCGTCGCCGGCGCCCTCATCGCGAGCGCCGTCTTCGTCGTCTGCCACATGGTGTTCCTGCGCTACGTATTGAATCAGAACACCATCTGGCAGACCGACTTCGTCACCTACAGCCTCATCGCCGCCACCTTCATCGGCAGCCCTTACGTGCTCCTGACGCGCGGCCACGTGAACGTCGACGTGCTGCCGATCTATCTGAAGCCGAGGCCACGGTTCTTTCTGGCGCTCGTCGCGTCTGTCCTGGCGCTCGCCTTCTGCCTCACGCTGATGGTGCTCGCGTCCCTGCTTTTCTGGGAGGCGTGGGAAAAGAACTGGGTCTCGTTCACGATGTGGCGGGCGCGGCTGTGGATACCCTACAGCTCCATGCCCGTCGGTCTCGGCATCCTGTCGCTGCAATACGTCGCCGACATCGTCAGCCTGCTGACCGGGCGCTCGCCCCCGTTCGGCATCGATGCGGGAGAGACGGCGTGAGTCCCGTCCTCCAGGGCTTCGTCGTTCTGACCGTCACCATACTGGTCCTGACATCCGGGATTCCGGTGGCGTTCGGCCTGGGCATCGTGGCGCTCGGATTTCTGATCGCCTTCCACGGCGTCGATTCCCTGCAGGTGGTCGCCGAGACCTTCTACGCCTCCCTCGACGACTTCACGCTCGTCTCCATCCCCATGTTCATCATGATGGGCGCTGCGATCGGCTCGTCGCCGGCCAGCAAGGATCTCTACGAGGCGCTCGACCGCTGGCTCTATCGACTGCCCGGCGGGCTGGTGATCTCCAACCTCGGCGCCTGCGCGATCTTCTCCGCTCTCTCCGGCTCGTCGCCCGCGACCTGCGCCGCGATCGGCAAGATGGGCATCCCCGAGATGCGCAAGCGCGGCTATCCGAAGGAGATAGCGGCCGGGTCGATCGCCGCCGGCGGAACGCTCGGCATCCTGATCCCACCCTCCATCACCTTCATCCTCTACGGCATCGCCACGGAGACCTCGATCGGCCGGCTGTTTCTCGCCGGCGTGATGCCCGGGCTGATGCTGACCGGCCTCTTCATCCTGTGGACGCTCTACGCCATGTGGCGGAAGGGCTTTCGCTCGCACGCGCCGGACTTCCGCTACAGCTGGGCGGAGAAGCTGAGCGGCCTGCCGCGCGTGCTGCCGTTCATCCTCGTCGTCGTGGGTGTGATCTACGCGCTCTACGGTGGCATCGCGACGCCCTCGGAGGCTGCCGGCGTCGGGGCCGCGCTCTGCGTCGTTATGGCGGTGGTCATCTATCGCATGTGGCGCCCGGCGGAGTGGTTCCGCATTCTGCGCGACACCACGCGGGAATCGGTGATGATCCTGATGATCATCGCAGCCTCCGTGCTCTTCGGCTACATGCTCTCCTCGCTCTACCTGACTCAGACGCTGGCGCAGACGATCGCCGACGCGGACGTCAACCGCTGGGTCCTCATGCTCTTCATCAACCTGTTTCTTCTGGTCGCGGGCTTCTTCATTCCGCCGGCGGCGGTCATCCTCATGACGGCGCCGATCCTCCTGCCGATCATCACCGCTGTCGGGTTCGACCCGGTCTGGTTCGGAGTGGTGCTGACCATCAACATGGAGATCGGACTGATCACGCCGCCGGTCGGGCTCAATCTCTACGTCATCAACGGCATCGCGCCGGACATCACGCTGCAGCAGATCCTGCGCGGCAGCCTGCCCTACATGCTGTGCATGGTGGCGGGGATCGTGCTGCTCTGCATCTTCCCGGGCATCGCCACCTGGCTGCCAGATCTGATGATGGGCCCGGCCCGCTGATCCGCGGTAGTGCGCGGCCGCTACTTCCGCCCGGCGATATTCTCCAGCGTCTTCTGCATCTCGGCGAGCTGGCGGCGCAGGGAGTCGAGCTCCTTGTCGCGTTCCTCGGGCTTTGCCGCATTGCCCGTCGACCCGCCCGGATTCGCGCCGGCGTTCGTTTCGCCGCCGCCCGCCGCGAACGGCATCCACATGCGCAGCGCTTCGGAGAACATCTCCATGTTTCGGCGCGTCTGGTCCTCCATCATGCCAAGCGGGTTGCCGGAGAAGGCGCGCGTCATCTGCTCGCGCAGCTTGTCCTGGTTGGAGGTGAAGGCGGCGAGCGACGATTCCAGGTAGGTCGGCAAGAGAGTCTGCATCTGGTCGCCGTAGAAGCGGATAAGCTGGCGCAGGAAGGTGATCGGCAGCAGATGCTGTCCGCGGCTTTCCTGCTCGAAGATGATCTGGCCGAGCACGGCGCGCGTGATGTCCTCACCCGTCTTGGCGTCGGTGACGACGAAGTCCTCGCCGTTCTTCACCATCCGCGCCAGGTCCTCGAGCGTCACATAGGTCGAGGTGCCCGTGTGATACAGTCGGCGGTTGGCGTACTTCTTGATGATCGTGGGTTTCTCGCCGGCCATTCGGCACCTCTCGCCGCTCCCAGTCGGACATTTTCATGAACATAGGGAGGAACCGCAGCGTGGGTCCAGTTATTTCGCAGCTGCGGTAAGCGCGGGGGGCAATTTTTGCTGCACCGCCGTTGACACGGATCGAGGCAACCCGATTTAACCATGCGAATGCAGCCGTTCCCGTCGGCTCGCCGCAAGAGGAGGTTTCCCGTGACAGACATCGTCATCGCCAGCGCCGCGCGCACGCCGGTCGGCTCGTTCAACGGGGCTTTCGCCACCATGCCGGCGCATGAGCTCGGCGCTATCGCCATCAAGGGCGCCCTGGAGCGCGCCGGCGTCGGCCCCGACGAGGTGACGGAGGTCATCATGGGCCAGATCCTCACCGCCGCGCAGGGCCAGAACCCTGCCCGCCAGGCGGCGATGGCGGCCGGCGTGCCGAAGGAGAAGACCGCCTGGGGCCTCAACCAGCTCTGCGGTTCGGGGCTGCGCGCCGTGGCGATCGGCATGCAGCAGATCCAGACCGGCGACGCCGACATCATCGTGGCGGGCGGCCAGGAATCCATGTCCGTCGCCCCGCATGCCGCCCATCTCCGCCAGGGCGTGAAGATGGGCGACTATTCCATGGTCGACAC
>CAZMJQ010000153.1:0-6160 GCA_964566475.1 uncultured Propylenella sp.
GGTCACCGGGCGGTAACCCGTCTCACCCATGATCCCGCCATGCGAACCGACGACCGTCTCCTCGTCACTGCCGCCCCGTCCCTCCGGCGCGCTGCGCTCGACTGGGCGGAGCACCTCTCGCGCGAGCGGCGGCTCGCCGACAAGACGCTCGAGGCCTACACCCGCGACCTGGAGCAGTTCTTCCGCTTCCTCACCGGGCATCTGGCCGAGCCGCCGAAGCTCTCGGACATCTCGTCGCTGAAGCCTGCCGACGTGCGCGCCTTCATGGCCGACCGAAGGAGCGGGGGCGCCGGGCCGCGCACGCTCGGACGGCAGGTCGCAGCGCTGAGGTCTTTCGCACGCTTCTGCGAGAAGCGGGGGCTCGCCGCTACGACCGCGTTCGCCGGCGTCCGCCCGCCTAAGCAGCCGAAGAGCCTCCCGAAAGCGCTGACGATCGGCGAGAGCCGTTCCCTGATCGAGACTGCCGATGCCATGGCGGAGAAGCCCTGGATCGCCGCGCGCGACGTGGCGATCCTGACGCTTCTCTACGGCTGCGGCCTGCGCATCTCCGAGGCGCTCGGCCTGACGGGCGGCGAAGCGCCGGTCGGGACACGCGACGTGATGCGCGTCACCGGCAAGGGCGGGCGCGAGCGTGTGGTGCCGGTCCTGCCCGCCGTCACTCGGGCGGTCGAGGCCTACGTCCGCGCATGCCCCTACCCGCTTGCGCCGGAGAAGCCGCTTTTCCGCGGCGCACGCGGCGGGCCGCTCTCGCCGCGCATCGTGCAGCGGACGACCGAGCGGCTCAGGAGCGCGCTCGGTCTGGAGCCGAGCGCCACGCCGCACGCGCTGCGGCACTCCTTCGCCACGCACCTTCTCGGCCGCGGCGGCGACCTTCGGACCATCCAGGAGCTCCTCGGCCACGCCAGCCTGTCCACCACCCAGACCTATACGAAAGTCGATTCGGAGCGGCTGCTAGACATCTACCGCAAGGCCCATCCGCGCGCCTAAACCCTTGAACCGTAACGCATCACCGGTTCTTGAAACCGACCGGCTTTGCGGACCGCCCCTCCCCGGGTAAACTTCTCCTGTCGCGGGCATAGCCCGCGCTCCGAATGGAGGCATAACAATGCGAACGCTCACGACCGGACTCGCTGCTGCGGCGGCGCTGGCGCTTCTGGTTTCAGCCGGGCAGGCATGCGACTTCCATGCTTCCCACGTCACCGCAAGCGTAGACAGGGCCAAGGAAGGCGTGGCGATGAGCACCTATGACGGCGCCGCCGTTCCAACGATCGTTGACGAGACGGTCGAGACCGCGGCCGCCACCGAGTGCCCCGGGGGCGCCACGGACTGCCCGCCCGCTGACGAGTAGACTTCGCCGATCGCACCCTGATCCAGTCCAGGATGCTTGAGCGCCGGTCCCCAGGGCCGGCGCTCTGATTTTGGCCATCGACTGGCCTCGTCCGTATCCGCCTGCTATTGAGCCCGCATGATGGGAACGCCGTTTCGCATCCGGCGAAAGACTTTCGACGCCGAACGCGTCCGGGGCGGACTCTGAATCATCCGCCGGACGCGTCAGCGACGCGAGCCGGCCTTCCTGACCGCGATCGCTTCGTTGCCGGCCAGGCGATCGTATGAACAGACACTTCGACGCTGATACTCCCGGAAGGCAAGCCGCCGCATCCGCGCCGGCGGACCGCCAGCGCGATCTTCTGATCGGCTACGCCTGCGCGGCAAGCGGCGCGTTCCTGTTCTCCACCAAGGCGATCTTCATCAAGCTCGCCTACGCGGAGGGCGTGAACGCCGAGACGCTGATTGCGTTGCGCATGGTGCTGGCGCTTCCAGTCTACGTGGTGATCGGCCTGATGGCGGTGCGCGACCGCCGCCGCTCAGGGACGGACCTCCCCGATTTCGGCCTGGTCTGGCGCGCGGCCGCGGTCGGGGCACTCGGCTACTGGTTCGCCAGCTATGCCGATTTCCTCGGCCTCGTCTTCATCTCGGCGCAGTTCGAGCGCCTCATTCTGTTCACCTACCCGGCCTTCGTCGTCATCCTTGGCGCGCTCTTCTTCGCGCAACCGATCCGCGCCCGCACGCTTCTCGGGATCGCCATCAGCTATGCCGGCCTGTCGCTCATCTTCGCGACGCGTCTGACCACGCTAGGCCCGGATGTCGCCAAAGGCGCCGGCCTCGTGCTCGCCGCGGCGCTCGCGTTCGCGCTCTACCAGCTCTTGGCAAAAGGTCTCATCGGCCGGATCGGGCCGCGGCTCTTCACCTGTATCGCCATGAGCTCGGCGGCAGCGTTCGCGATCGGGCAGTTCGCGGTGACCCAGTCGGGCGAGAGCCTCGCCGCCGCCGCCAACCCCACCGTGCTCCTTTACGGCATTCTGCTGGCGATCGGGGCGACCGTGCTGCCCTCCTTCCTGCTGAACACGGCGCTGGGACTCATCTCCGCGCAGGCCAACGCCACTATCGGCACGCTGAGTCCGGTCGCGACCATCGTGATGGCCGTCATCGTTCTCGGCGAGGATTTCGGCCTGATCGACGCCGCAGGCACCGCCCTGGTGCTGGCCGGCGTCGGATGGTTCACATTCGCCGACCGGAGGCGGTGAGCCTCGGCGTCTTCAACGCCGCGCCCTGAACAGAGAATGCCCCTCCGGCTGCGCCGGAGGGGCTGGATAAGCCTGCTTTTCAGGGGGCGCTCAGTACGAGTGCGGCGACCTGCACCGGCGCTGCTTGCCGGCCGCGTAGAAGTAGAGGTCGGTCGCAAGGTCGTAGGTCTGGAAGCGGTTCAGGCACCAGATCTGATGCGGGGTGAGCTGCGTGGCATAGGACGGCGACGGGCCGTAGACCTGCGGCGCGATAGTGATGCCGAAGCCGAAGCCTCCGCCCCAGCCGGGGCCGCCCCACCCGGGACCGCCTCCGCCGCCTCCACCACCCCCTCCTCCTCCGCCGCCTCCGCCCCCACCAGGAGCGAAGCCACCGGGGCCAGGGGGAATCCCGCCACCGCCTCCACCGCCGCCGCCACCGGGCGCGAAGCCGCCGGGGCCGCCGGGAAATGCATTGGCTGACGGGATTGTCGAAGCGGCAATCGCCACTGCAGAGAAGACCAGCGCGGACGCGGTCAGAATCGTCTTCCTCATTTCTCTCCTCCTGTTCGCGCAGCCTTGGCGGATGCGCTTTCACCAAGCGGAAAGACCGGGGCGGCCTTCCCTGTCGTCGATGCTCCCTTCCGCCCGCGGATGAAGCTCTAGCGGCGCATTGTCAGCGCCGGTTGTCGTTCAAGGCCGATCGGGTTTCGTGAGGAGGAAGAAGCTTTGCTTCGGCGCGCGTTTCGTTTCGCGGACAATCCGCCGAGCTGCCCCCAAAAAAGGCCGCGGGACAGCGCGCTTCTGCGCCCGTTCCGTCGTGTTGCTTTGTTTCGCCGTCCGGCCTTAGTCCGACGGTCGCGAGTCGGAAGCGCCGAGGCGCCCCTGCCACTCGCGATGGAACGCCACGTATCCGGGCGAGACCGCCATGAGGTTCTCGCGCTCCTGCCGATGCACGCCGGGCAGCGCGTAGAACGGGGTACCGGGATGTGCGTGATGCTCGGCGTGGAACGGCATGTTCCATGCGAGGAAGCGCACCGGCCAGCCGGTCAGCGTCGTGCGGGTGTTCTCCCAGAAGCTTTCCACCAGCGGCAGGCCCGTGTGCTCGGCGAGAAGGTAGGCGCGCAGGAACGGCTGGCCGAGCAGCGCCGGGATGACCCAGTAGACGAGCGCGACATCCGTGCGTAGCGCCAGCGAGAGCCCGGCGATGGCCGCATAGACGGCGAGCATGATGCGCGCCTCGCGGACGAGACGCGGCTCGAGCCGTGGCGGCACGTAGGCTGCGTCCGCCCTCCCCCGCGCATGGCGCAGGATGAGCGCGACCGCGCCTTTCCAGTAGCGCCAGCCGCTCAAGTGAACGAGGTAGTCCGGCCACGTGTCGACGTGCTTCATCTCCAGCTCGGGATCGAGGCCTTCGATCTGTGTGTTCCGGTGGTGCGCGAAATGGAACGCGCGGAACCAGTTCGGCGGCAGGAGAAGCAGCAGCCCGGCGCCCCACGCGACGGCGTCGTTCAACCGGCGCGAGCGGAACGCCGTGCGGTGCACCGCCTCGTGCAGGGGCGCGAAAAGGAAGGTCAGCACGATCCCGTGCACAACCAGCGCCGCCGGCACGAGCGCGCTCCCCCGCGTCACGGCGACCGCCATGCCGGTGGCAGTCAGCAGAAAAAGGTGGCTGGCGAGATGCGCCAGCCCCGCCCAGTCGGACGGTTTGGCATGGAGTCCGGCGGCGGCAGTCTCGCTCATGACCTACATATGGATCGGCTTGAACCACGCCGCCATGGCCGCCTCGCGCACGGCTTCCGACATCGTCGGGTGAGCATGGCAGGTGCGGGCCAGGTCCTCCGCCGCGCCGCCGAACTCCATCAGCACCGCCGCTTCCTGGATCATCTCGCTGGCGGACGCGCCGACCATGTGGACGCCCAGCACGCGGTCCGTCTTCTTGTCGGCGAGCACCTTCACGAAACCCTCGGTGCGGTTCATGGCCCGCGCACGGCTGTTCGCCGTGAACGGGAACTTGCCGACATTGTACTCGATCCGGGCCTGTTTCAGGTCCTCCTCGCCGCGCCCGACCACGGCAATCTCCGGCATCGTGTAGACAACGCTCGGGATCGCCTCGTAGTTTACGTGGCCCGCCTGGCCCGCGAGGATCTCCGCCACCGCGGTCCCCTCGTCCTCCGCCTTGTGCGCCAGCATCGCGCCGGCGACGGCGTCGCCGATGGCGTAGATGCGGTCGACGTTCGTCTTGTAGTGCGCGTCGGTCCTGACCCGGCCGCGCTCGTCCAGCTCCACGCCGGCTTCCTTCAGCCCCAGTCCTTCCGTGTAGGGGCGGCGGCCGATCGCCACCAGCACGATGTCGGCAGCAAGCGTCTCGGTGTTCCCCTCTCCCTTCGCGGTCGCCACGGAGACCTCCAGCGCCTTTCCCTTCTCCGCGACGCCAGTGACCTTCGACCCGAGGCGGAACTCGAAGCCCTGCTTCTGAAATATCCGCTGGCTCTGCTTGGCGACCTCGCCGTCCATGCCGGGGAGGATGCGGTCGAGAAACTCGACCACCGTCACCTTCGACCCGAGCCGCTGCCAGACGGACCCCATCTCCAGCCCGATGACGCCGGCGCCGACCACGACGAGCCGCTCCGGCACGCTCTGAAGCTCCAGCGCGCCGGTGGAGGTCACGACGCGCTTCTCGTCGATCTCCACGCCCGGCAGCGGCGTCGATTCCGAGCCGGTTGCGATGACGATCGCCCTCGTCTCGACCGTCTGCTTGCCGCCAGCCTCCGCCGTGACCTCGACCTTGCCCGGCGCAACGATGCGGCCGGTGCCGTGGAACGCATCGATCTTGTTTTTCCTGAAGAGGAACGCCACGCCGTCGGTGTTCGATTTCACCGTGGCGTCCTTGTGGCCGAGCATGCCTTTGAGATCGAGCTCCGGCGTCACCTTGATGCCGAACTTTTCGAAGCCGTGCTGCGCCTCGTGGAACAGCTCCGAGGTATGGAGCAGCGCCTTCGACGGAATGCAGCCGACATTGAGGCAGGTGCCGCCATAGGTGGCGCGCTTCTCCACCACCGCGACCTTCATCCCGAGCTGCGCCGCACGGATGGCGCACACATAGCCGCCGGGCCCGGTTCCGATGATAGTTACGTCGTATTGGGGCATGCCGGATGAGCGTCCTTGTTCAGCTGAGCAGTGCGATCAGCATCAATATGATGCCGATGATCGACACGCCCCAGACCGCCGTGCGCAGGCCGGGTATGCCGAAAGCGTAGACCGGAACGTAGACGACGCGTGCCCAGAGCCAGATATGCGCGCCGGCCGCCCCCAGTCCGCCGGTCTTGCCGGTGAGGGCGAGCGCAAGCGCAAGAGCCGCGAACGCCGGGAACGTCTCCAGCAGGTTGTGGAACGCGCGCGTCAGCCGCTTGGTGACCTGGCCATCGAGCTTTCGCCCCTCGTCGCGCGGGGTGAGCGCATAGCCGAGACCGAAGTCGCCGACCGCCGCCAGCGTGTGAAGGACGAGCTGGACCAGGAGCAGGACGACGCCCCATCCGAGCAGGGCGATTTCGGTCGGCATTTCGGCAGCCGGATCCATGGCTCGTCTCCCTCCGTCA
>CAZMJQ010000154.1:0-5934 GCA_964566475.1 uncultured Propylenella sp.
GGCTACCGGCATATGTGTCACTGAGCGTCTCTCTCACGCTCCGCAGCGAAGGGCCGGCCCTGTGCCGGCCCTTCTTGCTTTCTACCGTCGAGGTGGAACGCATCCCGTTCATGCCGCATTCAGGTGCTCGGAGCGAAATTCGAAGGCGAGGGCGCGCGGAGCGCCTCGGTGCGCCGGCTTTCGGCGCCGGAACGGGAGATACGAAGATGCGTTCCTTCAAGCCAGTCGCAGCGGCAACGGCGCTGACGATCGCCGCCCTGTCATTTGCAACTTCAGCCGAAGCGAAGCACCGCCATCGTCACCATAATGGTGGGCAGGCCGCAGTCGCCGGAATAGTCGGCTTCGCCGCGGGCGCGATCTTCGGCGGCGCGCTGTCGCAGCCGCGCTACCGAACCTACGAGTACTATCAGCCGGCGCCGGTCTACGTGGAGCCGCCGGTGGTGTATCAGCCGGCGCCGACCTACTACCAGCGCCCTGTCCCGTGGACGCCGGAATGGTACGCCTATTGCGACGCCCGCTACATATCGTTCAACCCGGCGAACGGCCTCTTCTTTGGCTTCGACGGCCAGTATCACTTCTGCCGATAGGTCAGAGGAAACGTGAGCAGAAAGTGGCCGGCCGATGCGCCGGCCCTTTTCTTGCCAATATTCCTGACGCCCACCGTAAGATGATCTGTCAGACCGCGATTTGGTCTCTGCTGCGGATTTGAGGATTAGACAAGTCGCGTAAAGCAATTATCTCGTCATTGTCTCCAGTGTGTCCGCATTGGACTGTTGATCGTCGGTCACGCAGCCCCGGCGTCGATCCAAGAAATCGTTGCACTATGGTCCGATTTTATCGTTGAACCGGCAAATTCCTGCCCCGTTTAGTCGGCCTTTCCCCGCCATCCAGAACACAACGGAGACGGGATTTAAATGGCTTTGTGGGCAAGGATTGTTGCCACCGTGACGATTGTCGCTATTTCGATACCAGCACTTGTGGAGGGGACTTTCGCACAGACCGGGCACGCATCTTGGTATGCACTGACCTCGATCACCGCATCGGGCGAGCGGTGTGACCCGAGCGCCATGACGGCCGCGCACCGATCGCTGCCGTTCGGCACCAAGGTGAAGGTGGAGAACCTGAGCAACGGACGCTCTGTCGTGGTGCGGATCAACGACCGCGGCCCCTTCATTGGCGGCCGCATCATCGACCTGACGAAGGGGGCAGCATCGAAGCTCGGTTTCGTCGGCAAGGGCATCGAGAGGGTCCGCCTGACCGTGCTCTCAAAGGGCTGATTTCAGCCGATTCAAAGCAAGCCGCCCGTCCCTTCGCGGCGCGATTCGCGCTTGCCGATGGGACGGGCATGTGCATAAGGTGGCCCGCGACGGCTTCGTTTGCGGAAGCCGGCGAGGTTGGATGGGCCCCGAGAGTTTGAATTTTTTCCGGCCGCAGATGTACGACTCCTCTCCGAAGACCGCACGCTCGCCCGCGCCGGCTGGCTCCCCTCTGTGAAGGATGGACCCCGGCTTGTATCCTGATTCTTCGAGGGGAATTTGCTGATGAGCGAGAACGGCAACCACGGCGGCGACGACGAATTTGAAGATCGTCGCAGCGATCGTGACCGTGATCGAGGCCCGAAGCGCGGCGGACAGCGAGAATTCGGCAGCGAGCGCGATTTTGGAGCGGGCGGAGGCGATCCCGGCCCCCCCCCGGGCGGCGGCTATGGCGATCGGGGTCCTCCCCGCAGCCGTGAGGGCTTTGGCGGTGGCGGCGGTGGCTATCGCGGCGGCGGCGGCGGTGATCGCGGCGGTGGTGGCGGCTATCGCGGTGGCGGTGGCGGTGGCGGAGGCGGCGGCTATCGCGGCGGCGGAGGTGGCGGCGGCTATCGCGGCGGCGGAGGTGGCGGTTATGGCGGCGATCGCGAGGGCGGCGGCGGCTTCCGTGGCGGCGGCGGACGAGGCGGCTTCCAGGACCGCAGCGAGCCGCGCGAGCGCGGCCCGCGCCAGAGCGGCACCCTGAAGTTCTTCAACAACGACCGCGGCTTCGGCTTCATCACGCCCGAGAGCGGCGGCAAGGACGTGTTCGTCCACATCTCGGCGATCGAGCGCTCCGGCCTGCAGCAGCTCGCGGAAGGCACCAAGCTCTCCTTCGAAACCGAGGACGACCGGCGCGGACGCGGCCCGCAGGCGGTGAACCTGCAACTCGTCGACGAATAGCCAGACAGAACGGAACGCGGTGCGGTGGAGCTGGTCCGCCGCTTTCTTTTGGCTCTCGCTAGCCGCGCGCCTCGTTCTCCGCGGCGCGCTTCAGCGATTCTGTCGACTCGTTCGTTTCGCCGGAGCGCTCCTCGCCGGCGAGCTCCGCACCGATCCGCGCCTTCGGCACGGCAAGCCGGGTCGCCGCTGTGACATCGCCCTTGCGCCGTTCCTCAACCTCCTCCGGGCGGCTGATCCTGCGATTGGCAGGATTTTTCTCCGGCCTTTTCTTACCGGCCATCGTGCTCTCCCGTGATTCCACGGAAGAGCAACGTTGCCGAGGCCGCTGGAGTTCCCGTCAGTTGAGGTTGTTGCAGAACCGCTGGATGCGCGTGCAGGCCTCTTCGAGATTCTCCTTCGAGGTCGCATAGGAGACGCGGAAGTTGGGTCCGAGCCCAAAGGCGGTGCCATGCACGGCGGCCGCGCCTTCCGCCTCGAGCAGCTCCGTCACGAAGTCCTCGTCCGTCTCAATGACCTTGCCGGTCGGCGAGCGCTTGCCGATCGTGCCGGCGCAGGAGGGATAAACGTAGAACGCCCCCTCCGGCTCCGGGCACTCGAGCCCATGCGCCTGGCTCAGCATGGCGACCACGAGGTCGCGCCGGTCCTGGAAGGTCTGGCGGAAGCCGGGGATGAAGTCCTGCGGCCCGGTGAGCGCCTCCACTGCCGCCCATTGCGCGATGGAGCAAGCGCCGGAGGTCTGCTGGCTCTGGATCATCGTCATGGCCTTGATGAGCGGTAGCGGACCGGCCGCATAGCCGATGCGCCAGCCGGTCATCGCATAGGTCTTCGAGACGCCGTTCATGGTGAGCGTGCGCTCGCAGAGCCGCGGCTCCACCTCGGCCATCGTGGCGAAGGGCTCGTCGGTGTAGAGCAGGTGCTCGTACATGTCGTCGGTCAGCACCCACACCTGCGGATGGCGCAGAAGCACTTCCGCCAGCGCCTTGATCTCCGCCGCGCTGTACGCGGCGCCGCTCGGGTTGGACGGCGCGTTAAAGATGAGCCACTTCGTCTTCGGCGTGATCGCCGCCTCGAGCGCGGCGGGCGTGAGCTTGTAACCGGTCTCGATGGGGCAGGCGATCGGGCGCGGCTCGCCGCCGTTGATGAGCACCATCTCCGGATAGCTCACCCAGTAGGGCGCCGGGATCAGGACCTCGTCGCCCGGGTTCAGCGTCGCGACGAAGGCGTTGTAGAGGATCTGCTTGCCGCCGGTGCCGACGATTACCTGCTCGGGCGCGTAGTCGAGGCTGTTCTCGCGCTTGAACTTGTCGGCGATCGCCTGCTTGAGCGGCGGGATGCCGGCCACGGGCGGGTATTTCGTCTCGCCGCGGCGGATCGCATCGATGCCGGCCTCCTTGATGTTGTCCGGCGTGTCGAAGTCGGGCTCTCCGACGCTGAGGTCGATCACCGAGCGGCCCGCACCCTTGAGGTCGCGCGCCTTCTGCGTCACGGCGATGGTGGCGGACGGCTTGACCCGCGACAGGCTCTCGGCAAGGAAGCTCATAAGGGGCTCCGAAGGGCTTCGGCTCAAGGGAAGACGGCGGCGGACCCTATTGCCGGCGAGCCGCCTTCGCAAGCGCGAAAGCCGCCCGGTGCGGGAGGATTTGAAGAATGAATCTTTACAGGGCGGCGCTCGAGCGCGCCGCGAAATCCGGCCCGATCGGCGTGGCGCTGATCGGCGCAGGCAAGTTCGGCTCCATGTTCCTGGCGCAGCTGCCGACCATGCCGGGGATAGCGCTGAGGAGCATCGCCGACCTCGATCCCGGCCGCGTGCGCGCCAACCTTGCTTCGCTCGGCTGGGACCACGCCCGGATCGGCAAGACCGCGCTCACGGCCGACGTCGACGAGGCGATCGGGCACGACGACGTCGAGGTGGTCGTCGACGCGACCGGCGATCCGGTCGCCGGAATCCGGCACGCCCTGAAGGCGATCGAGGCCGGCAAGCACATCGTCATGGTCAACGTGGAGGCGGACGTCCTGGCCGGCCCCGCGCTCGCCGCCCGCGCTAGGAAGGCGGGCGTCGTCTATTCGCTCGCATACGGCGACCAGCCGGCGCTGATCGCCGAGCAGGTCGATTGGGCACGCGCTTGCGGTTACAAGATCGCCGCAGCCGGCAAGGGCACAAAGTACCTGCCGGAATATCACACTTCCACGCCCGACACGGTGTGGGGCTATTTCGGGCTGTCGCCGGAGGAGGCACGGGCCGCGGGCATGAACAGCCAGATGTTCAACTCCTTCGTCGACGGGACGAAGTCGGCGATCGAGATGGCCGCAGTCGCTAATGCCTGCGGTCTCGGCGTGCCGGAGGACGGCTTGAACTTCCCGCCCTGCGGAGCGGACGACCTTCCCAAAGTCCTCGGCCCGGGGTCGCCCGAGGGCGGGATCGTGGAGGTCGTGTCGTCGCTCAACCGCGACGGTACCGAAGTCGAGCGCGACCTCCGCTGGGGCGTTTACGTCGTGATGGAGGCGCCGAACGATTACGCCGCCCAGTGCTTCGTGCACTACGGCATGAAGCCGGCCGAGAACGGCCGCTACGCGGCGATGTACCGGCCCTACCACCTGGTCGGATCGGAACTCGGCATCTCGATCTATTCGGCTGTGCTACGCGGTGAACCGACCGGCGCGCCGACCGCCTTCCGCGGCGATGCCGTGGCCGTGGCAAAGGGCGACTTGCAGGCTGGCGGCACGCTCGACGGCGAAGGCGGCTACGCGGTGTGGGGCAAGCTCATGCCGGCGCGCGCCAGCCTCGAATCGTCAGCCCTGCCGATCGGACTCGCCAAGGATATTCGTTTGACCAGGAACGTCGCCGCCGGCGAAATCGTGCGTATGAGCGATGTCGCCCTCGACGAGACCGACCAGGCCGTGAAGCTGCGCCGGGAGGCGGAAAAGCTGGCCGCCTGATGCTCACGCTCTATTCGCAGCAGGCGTCCGGCAACGCCTACAAGCCGCGCCTCCTGATGGCGCTGCTCGGCATTCCGTTCCGTCTGGTGGAGATCAACACCTACGACGGCTCGACGCGCAAGCCGGATTTCCTCGCCAAGAACCCGATCGGCAAGGTGCCGCTTTTGGAGTTCGACGACGGAAGGCGTCTGGCGGAGTCGAACGCCATCCTGCTGCATCTCGCCGAGGGCACGCCCTACCTGCCGGCCGACGCCTTCGACCGCGCCAAGGCCTATGAGTGGCTGTTCTTCGAGCAGTACGTGCACGAGCCTGCGATCGCGGTCCGCCGTTCCATCCTGACGGCTCCGGAGCGCGCGGACCAGCGCACGCCCGAACGCCTCGCGCAGCTGCTCGAGGCGGGCAACAGGGCGCTAGGCGTGATGGAGCAGCGCCTGGCGCGGGCGGACTGGCTGGCCGGCGGAAACTACTCCGTCGCCGACATCGCGCTCTACGCCTACACGCACGTGGCGGAGGAGGGCGGATACGACCTCGGCACGTATCCGGGGATCGCCGCGTGGATCGAACGGGTCGCGTCGCAGCCCGGCCACGTCTCGATCGACTGGCGGCCCGAGGCATAAAACGCGACCGGGATCGATCGTCGAGCGGCAATCAGCAGCCTCTCTATCCCTTGAACGCGACCTTGAGGATCTCGTAGCTCCTGGCGCCGCCCGGGGCCGCCACCTCGACGGATTCGCCCTTGCCCTTGCCGATCAGCGCTCGGGCGATCGGGGAGGAGATGGAGATGCGACCCTCCTTCACG
>CAZMJQ010000155.1:0-3043 GCA_964566475.1 uncultured Propylenella sp.
CACCGGCTCATCCAGTCCTCGACCGCCGCGTCGCGGGCGAAGCTCTCGGTGATTGAGGGAAGCGAAGCCTCCGATTCCTCCTCCCAGTCCGCCTTCATCTCGAACAGAAACCGTGACGGAATCGACGGCCGCCGCTTGCCCCACTTCATCCGGCTGGCGGCCCGGCTCAGCCATGGCAAATGCCTCGAGCCCCAAGGCTGTTGCATCGATTTCCAGTATTCGTTTGTACGGAGAAAGATCAACACCGAAGCGTCGCGCATTGAATACCTGCGGGACAACGCAAATATCGGCTACCGTCGGCCGTTCACCGAGCGCAAAGGGCCCCGGAAGGTGCGCAAGACGTGCTTCGATCGCGTTGTCAACGGCGGAGCAAAACCAAGCCACGGAGGCGGAGTAAAAGCAGGCCAGTTTGGGCGCGGCAGAGGCCGCTCGCGAAGCGCGCTTTTCCCTAGCGCCGTAGCGAGCGGTCGTCAGGATTTGGCGTGGCTGTTGTGGATCAGGCGCTTTTTGGCTGATCGGGCTGTTTCGGGGGTGGTCTGGTTTTGCTCCGCCGCAGGGGCGGGACGCCGTCCGGTGGATTGCTTGAGCCGGTAGCTGTCGCCATTCATGGTGAGGATGTGAACGTGGTGGGTCAGCCGATCGAGCAGCGCACCAGTGAGCCGCTCGGACCCCAGGACCGAGGTCCAGTCTTCAAAAGGCAAGTTTGAGGTGACGATTGTCGATCCGCGCTCGTAGCGCTGGGAGAGCACCTCGAACAATAATTCCGCGCCGGTCGGTGACAGCGGCACGTAGCCCAGTTCATCGACAATGAGCAGCTTCACCGTCTGCAGTTCACGCTGCAGCCTCAAAATCCGTTTCTCGTCGCGGGCCTCCATGAGCTGATGCACGAGGGCAGCCGCGGTGGTGAAGGCGACGGGGAAGCCCTTCTGGCAGGCGGCAAGGCCAAGGGCGAGCGCGACATGGGTCTTGCCGGTGCCGGAATTGCCAAGCGCGACGATGTTCTCGCGACGCAGGATGAACTCGCAGCGTGCCAGCTCCAGCACCAGCATCTTGTTGAGGGAAGGAATGGCGGTGAAGTCGAAGGTGTCCAGGCTCTTCACCGCCGGGAACCTGGCCTGCTTGATGCGCCGCTCGACGACACGCCGTTCCCGGTCGATCAGTTCCAGTTCGACCAGGCGCAGCAGATAGCGGGGATGATCGACGCCGTCGCGCGCGCATTCACGGGCGACCTTGTCGTATTCGCGCAGCACCGTCGGCAGCTTCAGCTGCTTGAGATGATGGCTGAGCAGCACCTGCGGCGTGCCGATCGTCGGCATCATATCCATGGCCTTCCCACTCATGCCGCCCTCCCGGGAACGAGGACGGCGTAATCGGCCGCCGATGTCGTCTTCACGCTGGTCTTCGGCAGATGGGGATAGGCGCTGAGATCGAGTCGCGCAGGACGGCGCTCAATGCGGGCCAGAGCGATCTGCTTGACCGCATCGAATCCGATCGCGCCGATCCGGATCGCCTCGGTGACGGCGTAGACCACGACATCCTTCGGGATTGCCTCCATCAGCCGCAGCACCTGGATGAACTCGCGTTTGCCGCGATTGCCCATCCTCGCCTCCATCAGATGACGCAGGTGCTGGAACGCCTCGGGCAGGCTCCAGTCCTGCAACGGTGCGGCCTGATCGAGCGCGTTCGGCTTCATCTCGATCAGCGCCAGATAGTGCAGCGGGTTGAAGACGAAGGTGCCCGAACCATAACAGCGCTGATGCCGCGCGATCTCCTCGCCGCCGCACAGGATGACGGTCTGATCGACGAAGCCCTTCACCATGACGTCCTGGAAGCCAAAGGCCGTCGGCACCGAGTAGTCATTGCCGCGATAGCGCACTAGCGCCGTCGACGAGACCCGGGCCGCCCGCTTCTCGCAGGGCTCCAGCGGCACGGCTGGCAAATCCCGGAACGCGGCGAGATCGGCGGCAAGGCGTTCACCAATATTCGCGGCATGGCGTCCGGCACGTTCGTTCTGCCGCGCCCGGCAGCGTTCGGCCAGCATGGCGTTGAGATCATCAAAGCTCGCCGCCACCGGGATCGGCGTCAGGAAGTTCGAGCGGGCATACTTCACCAATCCCTCGACCTTGCCCTTATCGTTCCCCTTGCCGGGACGGCCAAAGCGATCCTGGAACAGATAGTGGCTCACCAACTCGGTGAATGCCCGCGTCCGCTCGCGCTTGCCGTCGCCGCAGATCTTGGCCACCGCAATCTTGAGATTGTCATAGAGCACCGACAGCGGCACGCCGCCGAAGAAGGCGAAGGCAGAGACGTGACCGTCCAGGAACGCTTCCGTGGTCTCGGCCGGATAGGCCTTGACAAAACAGGCGTCCGATTGCGGCAGGTCCATGCAGAAGAAGTGAAGCTTGCAGCGAACCCCGCCGATCACACCGACCGCCTCGCCAAAGTCCACCTGCGCATGGCCCGCAGGATGCGACAGCGGCACGAACGTCTCGCGGCCCCGTGCCCGCGCGATCCGGACATAGTCCTTCACCACCGTGTAGCCACCGCCGAACCCATGCTCGTCGCGCAGCCGCTCGAAGATCCGCTTCGCCGTGTGTCGCTGCTTCACCGGACCGGTCCGGTCCGCTTCCAGGATCGCATCGATCACCGGCAGTAGCGCGCCCAGCTTCGGCTTCATCACAGGCTTCGTGCGCGTGTAGCCAGGCGGCAGCGAGAACCGGCACATCTTCAAGACCGTCTCGCGGCTCAGCCCGAATACCCGGGCCGCCTCACGACGGCTGTTGCCCTCGACAAAGACGAAATGCCGGACGGCGGCGTAGACTTCCACGGCAAACATTCCCGGCCGACCCCCAAAGGGATCAACCTAGCCACTGGACGGTTTTTACTCCGCCCGCACCGACATCACGCCGGCGCTCCGTGGCCTACTTTGTCACCGCCACGCACATGCCGAGCAGATGGCCACCGTCATCTCAAGAATTACTGACATTGAGAATGAGGTCACCGAGGTAAATAAGGCTCGAGCGAACCGCGTTGCGGAAGATGT
>CAZMJQ010000156.1:0-4087 GCA_964566475.1 uncultured Propylenella sp.
GATGTAGACGATGTAGGCACCGACGAGCAGCAAGCCGGGGATGAGGGCTCCCGCGAACAGATCCCCTACGGAGACGGTGTCCGGCGAGAAGTTCCCAAGCTCGAGCTGGGCCCTCTGGTAGGCGCTCTGCAGCTGGTCGCCGAGAATCACCAGCACGATGGAGGGCGGAATGATCTGGCCCAGCGTTCCCGATGCGGAGATCATACCGGTTGCCAGACGGGGATTGTAGCCGTTCCTGAGCATGGTCGGCAGCGACAGGAGACCCATCGTCACGACCGTTGCACCCACGATACCGGTGGAAGCTGCGAGCAGCGCTCCGACCAAGGCAACGGAGATTCCGAGTCCGCCGCGCAAAGGCCCGAACAGACGGCCCATGGTCTCCAGGAGCTCCTCCGCCACCCGCGACTTCTCCAGCATCACGCCCATGAAGATGAACAACGGCACGGCGATCAGCACCTCGTTGGTCATCGTGCCGAAGATGCGCGACGGGATGGCGCCGAGCGTGATGGACGCGCCGGCGAAATAGCCGAGCAGCGCGAAAGCCAGAGCCACGCCTGCAAGAGTGAACGCCACGGGAAAGCCCGCCATCAGGAGGACGCAGGCGGCGGCGAACATCAGGATGTCGAGCGTCTGGAGCAGCCTATCCATCGCCGTCATCCCGCCCCGGGCTGAAGCGCGGCGAGCTCCGACTCGTCGCCGGCGAGGGCGAGCAGCGAACGGATGACAATGGATACGCCCTGCAGCGCGAGCTGAGCTGCAAAGACAAGGATCACGGTCTTCAACAGAAACACCGCCGGAAGCCCGGATGTCTCCCGGGAGCCCTCGAACACGGCCCAGGACCGACCGACATAGCTCCAGGAGACGAGAAGGATCACGACGCACATCGGGATCAGGAAGAAGAGCGACCCGAAAAGGTTCACCGCGGCCTTAGTACGCGGGCGGGCTCCCCGATAGACGATGTCGATCCGGACATGCCCGTCGGCCTTCAGCGTGTAGGCCGCGGCAAGCATGAACAGCAGACCATGCATGTAGGTGACCGATTCCTGCGCCTGGATCGACCCTATCCCGAAGACGTAGCGGCCGAGGACGACGAGCAGCTGAAGAAGGACGACGGCGAGCGAGAGCCATGCGACGGCCTTTCCGATCGTCACATTTATCCAGTCGATGGTCGCTGCGACGGCCCGCATCGCCCCCTCCCGCCCAAAGCCGGCAGCGCTACGTCAACGCGGTCTGGGCGCACGTGAGGGGCGGCGGATGCGCCGCCCCTTCACCTCGTCGAAGACGGTATCAGCCGAGCGCCCGCTTGCGCGCGTTGAGGTAGGCCTGCTCGGCGATGAGCGCCCAGTCGCCGACTTGCCGGCGCGCCGTCTTGTAGCTCTCCAGGATGCGCGTTCCGAGATCGTCCTGCGCCGACTCGTTCACCACCTCCTCGGAGACCCTGGCGATCTCGTCGAACACCTCGTGCGGGAACTCCTTCAGGACCACGCCGTGCTCGTTGATCAGCGTCTCGAGCGCCGTGCCGTTATTGGCCATGAACTCGGCGTAGGAGTAGTTGTTCTCCGCTTGGCAGACGCTCCTGATGATCGCCTGGTCGGTCGCCGAGAGCCCCTCCCAGATGTTCTGGTTGACGCCCACGGTCAGGCTTGAGCCCGGCTCGTGGTAGCCCGGCCAGTAGTAGTTCTTGACGACCTTGTAGAAGCCGAACGCCAGGTCGTTCCACGGCCCCACCCACTCGGTACCGTCGATGGCGCCGGACTGGAGCGCCGGGAAGATCTCGCCGCCGGGAAGCGCGACCACGCTCGCGCCGAGACGCCTGAGCACCTCACCGCCGAGCCCGGGCATGCGGAACTTCAGCCCCTTCAGGTCCTCCAGCGAATTGATCTCGTTGGCGAACCAGCCGCCCATCTGCACACCGGTGTTGCCGGCCTGCAGGCCCTTGACGCCGAAGCCCAGGGCCAGCTCGTCCCAGAGCTCCTGGCCGCCGAGGAAATCGATCCACGCATCGATCTCCGGCTTGGTCATGCCCATCGGGACCGCGGTCCAGAAGTTGAACCCGGTGTGCTTGCCCTGCCAGTAATAGTCGGCGGCATGATACATCTCGGCCGTGCCCGTCGAGACCGCGTCGAAGGACTCGAACGGCGGCACCAGCTCGCCGGCGGCGTAGACCTTGACGGTCAGGCGGCCCTCCGTAAGAGCGGTGATGTTGTCCGCCACGCGCTCCGCACCCGTCCCGAGCCCCGGGAAGTTCTTTGGCCACGTGGTGACCATCTTCAGTTCCTGCATCCCCTGCGAGATGGCGGGCATGGGGAACGCGGCCGCGGCGCCGGCGGCGCCGGTAGCAAGACCTGCCTTCTTGATGAACGAACGACGATCCATTCTGTCTTCCTCCCTCGATCTTCGTGATTGCTGGCGAGGTTGGCATGCGACCGGAATACTGTCCAGCGGCAAGAAGTCGGCAAGAACTGCCTATTTCCCGGCATATAAGGGTACGCGGGGCGCCGGCGCTCGTGACGCCGCGGCCGCTCTGCACTACATTCCCGGCCCAGTCATTGCCGCCGGTGCCCCAGGAGCCATGAGCCCGCTCGTTCTCGTCACGTCCGACATCCGCGAAGCCGACGGCTACGTGATGCACGTCGCGCTGGAGCCCTATCTCACCGCGCTCACCTATGCCGGCGCCACGCCGCTCGTCCTTCCGAGCCTCGGCGACGCGCTCGACCTGGAGGCCCTGCTTGCCCGGATCGATGGGGTGCTCCTCACCGGCGCGCGCTCAAACGTGCATCCCTCGCGCTATGGCGTGGAGCCGAGCGAGCGGCACGAGCCGTACGACCTCGCGCGCGACGCAACGACGATGCGGCTCATCCCGCTGGCGCTCGAGAGCGCAGTGCCGCTGCTTGCCGTCTGCCGCGGCTTCCAGGAGCTCAACGTGGCGCTCGGCGGCACCCTCGCGACCGAGGCGCAGGAGCGGCCCGGCAGCCTCGACCATCGCGCGCCTAACGGCCGGCCGAACGACTTGCGCTTCAGGCTCGCGCACGACGTGATGTTCGAGGACGACGGCAGGCTCGCCGCGGTGCTCGGCGCACCATGCGTCAAGGTCAATTCGGTGCATCGCCAGGTCATCGACCGGCTGGCGCCGCGACTGATCGTGGAGGGACGCGCGCCGGACGGCACCGTCGAGGCCGTGCGCGTCGCGGGGGCGCGGGCCTTTGCCTACGGCGTGCAATGGCACCCCGAATACTGGGTGAAGACCGACGCGCCCTCCAGCGCACTGTTCCGCGCCTTCGCCGAGGCAGCGCGCCAGCGGGGTGGCCTCATGCCGCTCGCGGCCGAATAGGGGGAGCCGATGTCGCAGCGCCACTCGACACACGAACACCACGATCACCATCACGATCACGACGGATCGCACCTCGACGAGGTGGAGGTCCAGGTCCGCGCGCTGGAGACGCTGCTCGTGGAGAAGGGTTACGTCGATCCCGCGGCGCTCGACGTCTTCGTCGAAACCTACGAGACCAAGGTCGGACCGCGGAACGGCGCCAGGGTCGTGGCAAAGGCCTGGTGCGATCCGGCCTACCGCGAGCGGCTCCTAGCCGAGGCCACGGCCGCTGTCGCGGAGCTCGGCTTCTCCGGCCGGCAGGGCGAGCACCTGGTGGCGGTGGAGAACACGCCCGAGATGCACAACATGGTCGTGTGCACGCTCTGCTCCTGCTACCCGTGGCCCGTCCTCGGGCTGCCGCCGGTCTGGTACAAGTCGCCGCCCTACCGCTCGCGCACCGTCATCGACCCGCGCGGCGTGCTTGCCGAGTTCGGCGTGACGCTTCCGGAGACGACGAAGATCCGCGTGTGGGATTCCACCGCCGAGATCCGCTACCTGGTCGTGCCGATGCGGCCGGCGGACACGGAGCATCTCGGCGAAGATGCGCTGGCAGAGCTCGTGACGCGCGATTCCATGATCGGCACGGGACTGCCCAGGAGGCCGGAGGCGGCAGCATGAACGGGCCCCACGATCTCGGCGGAGCGCAGAGTTTCGGGCCGGTCGCGCCGGAGCCGGGCGAGCCCGCCTTTCACGCCAACTGGGAGCGCCGCGTCTTCG
>CAZMJQ010000157.1:0-8904 GCA_964566475.1 uncultured Propylenella sp.
GCCGGCACGATCAGCACATGCGCCGCGAAGTAGCCCCAGTGGTCGAGGCCGGTCAGGTAGTAGATGTTCTCGGGCGTGGAGATCAGGCAGAGCTCGATGCCGCGCGCCGCCATGTCGCGGCGCACGGCGGCGAGCCGCGCCTCGTATTCCGACTGCTCGAAGAGCACGGTCATCCGGATGTATCAGAGCGAGGCGTGGACGCGGTCGACGGCGCGCTTCGTCATGGCGACCACCTGGTCCACTTCGTCGTGCGTGATGACGAGGGGAGGGGCGAAGCCGAGGATGTCGCCGTGCGGCATGGCGCGCGCGATCAGCCCCTCCTGAAGCGCCGCCGCTGCGACCTGCGGGCCGACCTTGCCGACCGGGTCGAACGGCGCCTTCGCGGCCTTGTCGGACACGAGCTCCAGCGCCGCCAGCAGGCCCACGCCGCGCACCTCGCCGACCATCGGGTGATCGTGGAACGTCTCGTGCAGGCGCTTCAGGAAATACGCGCCCGTATCGCGCGCGTTGCCGGTCAGGTCCTCGCGGTCGATGATGTCGAGGTTGGCGTTGGCGGCTGCGACGCAGACCGGATGCGCGGAATAGGTCCAGCCGTGCCCGAAAAGGCCGAGCTTGTCGCCGCCCTCCTCGAGCGCTTTCCACACGCGCTCGCCGACGATGACGCCCGACAGCGGCAGGTAGGCGGAGGAGACGCCCTTGGCGATGGTAATGAGGTCCGGCTCGATGCCGTAGGTGTGCGAGCCGAAATACTGGCCCGTGCGACCGAACGCTGTGACGACCTCGTCGGCGATGAGGAGGATGTCGTAGGTTCTGAGCACCTTCTGGATCTCTTCCCAATAGCCCTCCGGCGGCGGGATGATGCCGCCTGTGCCCATCACCGGCTCGCCGATGAAGGCGGCGACGGAATCCGGCCCCTCGGCAAGGATCAGCTGCTCGAGCTCGGCGGCCAGGCGCTTCGAGTAATCGCGCTCGCTCTCGCCCGCCTCGGCGTTTCGCCAGTAGTGCGGGCAGGCGGTGTGCAGCACGCGGTCGAGCGGCAGGTCGAACGCATTGTGGAAGAGCGGCAGGCCGGTCAGGCTGCCGGTCATCAGGCCCGAGCCGTGATAGCCGCGCTGGCGGGAGATGATCTTCTTCTTCTCCGGCCGTCCGAGCACGTTGTTCACGTACCAGACGAGCTTGACGTTCGTCTCGTTGGCGTCGGAGCCGGAGAGCCCCCAGTAGACGCGCTGCATGCCCATGCCCGCCTTGGCGACGACGCGCTCCGACAGCGTGATGACGGGCTCGTGCGAGTGCCCGGCATAGACGTGGTAGTAGGCGAGCTGCTTCGCCTGTTCGTAGATCGCGTCGGCGATCTCCTTCCGGCCGTAGCCCACGTTCACGCAGTAAAGTCCGGCGAACGCGTCGATGCTTTCCCTGCCGTCGCGGTCGACGATGGTGATCCCCTTGCCGCCGGTGACGATGCGGCTCGGCGCCTCGCCGCGCGCGAACTGCGACAGATGCGTCGCCGGGTGCAGGACGTGCGCCCGGTCGAGAACCTCGAGGTCGTTGGTGGGAATGTGGCGGCTCATTGACTCATTGTCCTTCGGGTTCGATCGCGATTCCTGGCGGGGACCGTATGTGCTCTGTCGTTTCGAAGTCGGACCACTATGCATCTGTTGTCATCCCGGCTTGCCGCGAAGCGGCAAGACCGGGACCCATAGCCACCGATTGCGCGATCGGTACGGACGCCCCCCGCGGTATTATCGCTGCTCCACGGGGTATGGGTTCCGGACTGGCGGTTGCGCGCCATCCGGAATGACAGAGGAGATGCACTGGCGCTCAATTCTCCACCTCGAATCCAAGCCCGCATTGCACGGCGATGCGGTGCGCGTGCGTGGCGATGGCCGTGTCCTGCACGCCGGTGCCGGTCAGGTCGCAGACCGTGACCTCGTCGTCGCTCTGCCGTCCGGGCTTGTCGCCGGCGACGATCTCGCCGAGCTCGTCGGCAACGTGGTCCTCGGCGACGAGGCCGGTGGCGATGGCGGTGCGCATCTCGCCGAGCCTGCGGCTCTGTTCGTTGCGGTCGCAAACGAAGCGGCCGGCCTCGACGAGAATGCGCGGGTCGAGCTCGTTCTTGTCGGGCGCGTCGGAGCCCATCGCCGTGATGTGCAGACCGGGATGCAGCCAGTCGCGGCGGACGATCGGCTTCCTCGCCGGCGTCGTCGTGATCACTATGTCCGCGTGCTGCACGACGTCCTCGGCGGTCGAGGCGACCCTCACCGAGATGCCAAGCGCGTTGCGCATCTTCAGCGCGTAGGCCTCCGCCTTTCCGGCGTCGCGCGCCCACACGACCAGCTCCGGGAAATCCCGAACCAGCTTCAGCGCCCGCACCTGCAGCTCCGCCTGCACACCGGCGCCGATGACGCCGGCGGTCTGGATCTCGGCCGGGGCGAGGTGCTTTGCAGCGACTGCGCCGGCAGCGGCGGTGCGGATGTCCGTGAGATAGCCGTTGTCGAGGAGCACGGCGCGCACGATCCCCGTCTCGGAATCGAGCAGGATCATCAGCCCGTTGAGGCTCGGCAGGCCGCGCTGCGGATTGTCGAAGAAGCCGGGGCTCACCTTGATGGCGAAGCCGTCGAGGCCTGGCACGTAGGCGGTCTTCACGTCGACCTCGCCGTGGTGCGCCTCGATCGCCATGGAAAGGATCGGCGGCATGACGACGCCGCCGCCGGCGAGGGCGCGGAACGCGTCCTCCACCACCGCCACGGTCTCCGCGTCGAGCTCCACGCAGGACCGGAGGTCGTCCTCCGTCAGGATCGTCACGTTGGGCATGGCTCAGGCCGCCTCCGCCGTACCGGGACCTGCGACGATCTCCTGGAAGCGGCGCATGTCAATGTTCTTGCCCGTGACGACGATGGCGACGCGGCTCCCGAGCACATCGATATGCGGCGTCCGGAGCAGGGCGGCGCCGATCGCGCCGGCGCCCTCCGCCACCCAGCCCTCCTCGAGGAAGAGGGCCCGCATGGCCCCGGCGATCTCCGCCTCCGACACGAGGACGACATCGTCGACGAGGTCGCGGACCATGGCGAAGGTCCAGCAATTGTCGAGGCCGATGCCGCCGCCGAGCGAATCCGCCAGGCTCGGCTTCTCGGTGACGTCGACCGGATGGCCCGCATCGAGGCTGGCCCTCATGGCGGCGCCGGTCTCCATGCTGACGCCGACGATGCGGGTCATCGGCGACGCCGCCTTCACCGCCGCGGCGATGCCGGCGATCAGCCCGCCGCCGGAGAGGGGGACCACCACGGTGTCGAGGTCCGGCCAGTCCTCCAGCAGCTCGAGGCCGATCGTCCCCTGGCCGGCGATGACGTCGGGGTGATCGAAGGGCGGAATGTCGGTCATGCCCTTCTCGGCGACGAGGCGGTCCACCTCGTGCTGCGCTTCGTCCTGGCTCTTGCCGGCGATGCGGACCTCCGCGCCGAGCGCACGGATCGCGGCGAGCTTGTTGTCGGGCACCAGGCTCGACATGCAGATCGTCGCATTCATTCCGAGGCGTGCGGCGGCATAGGCGACGGCGCGGCCGTGGTTTCCGGTGGAGCAGCAGACGACGCCGCGCGCGCGGGCGCCCTCGTCGAGCCGCGCCAGGGCGTTCGCCGCACCGCGGATCTTGAACGCGCCGATCGGCTGCGCGGTCTCCAGCTTGAGCCTTACCTCCCGGCCGCTTCTCCGCGTGAAACTCGGCGCGGCGACGAGCGGCGTGCGCAACGCGATGCCGCTGATGGCTTCGCGTGCCCGCTCAATCGCCTCAAGGGAGAGATGCCCCGCCAAGTTCGACCCCGGTTGTGCACATCAATGCGGCACGGTCAGAGGAGAAATGCTGACAATGCGCGCAATTCGGTCCTGGAAAGCAAAGAGATGTACACAACAGTTGATCTAGTGGCGAGATTGCGGCAGGCTGTCAACACGCTCTCGCGGTATGACCGGAATCCCAAGGGGTTCGAGGACCGGTGAGCACGGGGGAGTCATTCTTGCAGGGAAGGAGCTCGACATCGTACCAGCTCCGGCCGACCCGGCGTGCCGCCATGAGCTCGTCGCGGGCGCCGGTACCTCCTCCAATACAGCTGCACAACAAAGTGCGAGAACCAAGAAACGGGAGAAACTCAGATGAAGCATGCAATCTTAAAAGGCGTGGCCGCCTTCGCTATCGCGGCCCTCACGGCGGGCTCAACAGTCGGGTCAGCTTCGGCGCAATCGCTGCTTGAGAAGATCAAGGCCGGGGAGACGATCAGGATCGGATTCTCCAACGAGATTCCGTGGGCCTACCCGGGCGATAACAACGCGCCGCTCGGTTTCGTCAACGCCATGACGCTCGATCTTCTGGAACGCATGGGCACGACCAACGTGGAGCCGATCGTTGCGGAGTGGGGCGCGCTCATCCCGGGCCTTCAGGCCGGCCGCTTCGATATCGTCACAGGCGGCATGTACATCCTGCCGGAGCGCTGCCGCAATGCGCTGTTCACCGAGCCGCTCGGCACCTTTGCCGATGCGCTTCTCGTGCCCGCCGGCAATCCCGACGACCTGCACTCCTTTGATGACGTGCGCGACAAGGGCCTCACCTTCGTCACCGGCGCCGGCTACAATACGGTGAAGAACGCCCGCGAAGTAGGTATCGCCGACGAAAACATCATGCAGGTCGCAGGCCCTGCGGAAATCCTGCAGGCGGTGAAGGCCGGGCGCGCGGCCGCCGGCTCCGGCACATACTTCACGATGAAGGAGTTCGCCGACAAGGATGAGGCGGTGGCGCTTGCCGAGCCCTTCACGCCGCCCGTCATCGACGGCTATCCGGGTTTGGCCTTCCTGCCGAACCAACAGGACGTGGTCGACGCGTTCAATGCCGAGCTGGCGGAATATGTCGGCTCCGACCAGATGATGGAGTCGGTGGGGCCCTATGGCTACAGCGAGGCCAATCTTCCGGACGGCACCACGACGGCGGAGCTTTGCCAGGGGTAAGAGAGTGACGGCGGCGATGCGTCGCCGTTCCCCGCAATCCTGCGGCGCATCCCCGGCACAAGGCCGGGGAGCGCCATGGGGGGAACCAGGATCGGGACAATGAGCGAGTTCGCTCTCGGCTTCAGCGTGGCAGCCCTTTTCAAGGGTGTGCTGGTCACAATTCTCGTCACCTCCGGCGCCTCGCTGGTGGCCGTCGCCCTCGGCCTCTCGGTCGGGCTGATCCGTGTATCGACCATACGGCCTCTGCGCTGGGCGGGGATTGCCTATATCGAGTTCTTCCGCGGCACCTCGCTGCTGGTGCAGCTCTACTGGTGGTTCTTCGTGCTGCCGATTTTCGGGGTGACCATGTCGCCTTGGACGGTTGCGATCCTCGGGGTCGGCATGAACGTGTCCGGCTATGGCGCCGAACTCGTACGTGCCGCCATCCAAAGCGTCGACCGCGGTCAGTACGAAGCATCCACGGCGCTCAACTTTCCGCGACTGACCATGATGCGACGCATCGTGTTGCCGCAGGCCATCCGCGCCATGCTTCCGCCCTGGGGCAATCTGCTGATCGAGCTCCTGAAGGGCACCTCTCTCATCTTCTTCATCACCATCACCGAGCTGACGACGGCCGCCAAGCTGGCGGCGGACGCGACGGGCAACTACCTGCTTTTCTTCGCCGTCGCAATGTTCGGCTACTACATTATCGCGCGCGCTCTCATCACACCCTTCGTGCGCTGGCTCGAGGGGCGCTTCTCGCGCGGCTTCGTGCGGGAGGCGGTGGCATGAGCATCTGGGATTGGTACTATGTCTGGGCGGCACTCCCCTTCCTCTATCGCGGCGCCGTGGTCACGGTCCAGGCGACCATCATCGCCTTTGCCATCGCGCTGGTCCTGGGTCTGGTGTTTGCGCTGATCCGTCGGTCACCCAACCGTTTCGTCTCGCACGCCATGGCGGAAACAGTGGAGTTCATCCGCTCGACGCCGCTGCTCTTGCAGATATTCTTCGTCTATTTCGTCGGGCCGCAATTCGGCATCGTGATCCCAGCCTGGATTGCCGGCATTGGTGTGCTTGGCATCCACTACGCGGCCTATTGCTCGGAGGTTTACCGCGCCGGCATCGAGAACGTCGACGAGGGGCAGTGGGAAGCGAGCACGGCGCTCAACCTCGCACCGATACGCGCCTGGCGGGTGATCGTGCTGCCACAGGCGATCCCGCCGATCGTTCCCGGCCTCGGCAACTATTTCATCGGCATGTTCAAGGACACGCCGATCCTGGCGGCCATCGCGATCCTGGAGATGCTGCAGCAAGCCAAGAATTTCGGCGCCGACAACTATCGCTACATCGAGGCGATCACGATGGCCGGCGCGTTCTACCTGTTCTTCAGCCTCGTCGCCTCGGCGATCGTGCAGGCGGTGAGCTTCTGGCTCAACCGCCGCTATCACCTGCTTTAGGAGGCGCGCCATGAGCGAACCGATCGTCAGATTCGAGAAGGTGACCAAGCGCTACGGCGCGCTGACTGTGCTGGACGAGCTCGACCTGGACATCGCGCCCAACGAGAAGGTCTCGATCATTGGCCCGTCAGGATCGGGAAAGACTACCGTGCTGCGCATGCTGATGACGCTGGAGCGCATCAATGACGGCGTCATCTGGGTCGACGGCGAGCCGCTGACGCACATGCAGAAGAATGGGGAGCTGGTGCCGGCCAGCGAGCGGCATCTCAGGCGCGTGCGCGGCAAGATCGGCATGGTCTTTCAGCACTTCAACCTGTTTCCGCACATGACTGCGCTGCAGAACTGCATTGAGGCGCCGGTCTCCGTTCTGGGCCTCCCCCGAAAGGAGGCGGAAGTGCGCGCTGCGGAGCTTCTCGACATGGTCGGACTCGGGGACAAGAAGGCCCACTATCCCATCCAGCTCTCCGGCGGCCAGAAGCAGCGCGTTGCGATCGCCAGGGCGCTTGCCATGCGGCCGAAGATCATGCTGTTCGACGAGGTCACTTCGGCGCTCGATCCGGAGCTCGTGGGCGAGGTGCTGAACGTCATCCGGAAGCTTGGCGCGGAACATGATCTGACCATGCTCATGGTCACCCATCAGATGGGGTTCGCCAAGGAGTTTGCCGACCGGGTCTGCTTCTTCTACGCCGGTAAGATCGCCGAGCAGGGGCCGCCCGAGCAGATATTCGGCGCGCCTCAGAACGAGCGTACGCAGCAATTCTTGAGCGCCGTGCTGGAGGCGGGTTGATCACCGCCGAGGCGGCGCGCCGGCACAGGAACCGGGCCGCACGACCGACCTCGCTGGCGCGCGAGCGCTTTGAGCGCATCTACCGGACGCTCCGCGACCGCATCTGCCTCTTGGAGTATCCCCCGGGCACTCGGCTCTCGGAGGAGGAGCTGGCGGAGGAGTTCAAGATCAGCCGCACGCCCGTGCGTCGCGTCCTGGCGCGGCTTGAGTCGGAAGGGCTGAGCAAGACGCTCCACGGTATCGGCACGATCGTGACGGATGCCGATATCGAGGAGCTCCAGCAGGTCTATCATCTGCGCCTTGAGCTTGCGGTGCTGATCGGGCGCCTCTCGCCGATTCCGCGCACGGTGGCGGACCTCGACCGTATCCGCGCGCTGATCGCCCGCTGCGACGCGCTCGCGGAGGAGGATACAGACCACAAGGCCTTTGCGCGGCTGAACATGGAGTTCTCTTCCGAGATCAGCGCCATGACGGGCAACCCGACGCTGCGCGAGTTCAACGACCGGCTCTATATCCAGACCTCGCGCATCGTGCTCATGATGATGCCGCGCCTCAACCTTGCCGAGGAGCTTGCCGCCTTCCGCCGCGAGATGGAGGACACTTTGGGCGCCATGGAGATTGGCGACCTGGAATCGGTTGGCCACATCCGCCGCGGCCACATCGCCATGAGCTTCACGCGGATGCTGCGCTACGGGCGGCAGGAACGGAGCGCCGAGGAGGCGATCGCAGCGGAATGAAGGACAGTCCGATCGTCCCGACCGTCGATCTCGATGCCGACGGCGTCCATCACGGATTCCTGCGCATGCCGTGGAGCGGAAACGAATCCGCCTGGGGCAACATCATGATTCCCGTGAGCGTCATCAGGAATGGCTCCGGGCCGACCGCGCTCTTCACCGGCGGCAGCCACGGCGACGAATACGAGGGGCCGATCGCGCTGGCCGACCTGGCGCGCACGCTTCAACCCGGCGAGGTCAACGGGCGCGTCATCATCGTGCCGTTCATGAATATGCCGGCGTTCCGGGCAGGCCGACGCCTGTCGCCGCTCGACGGCTGCAACATGAACCGCATCTTCCCCGGCCGGCCCGACGGCAGCCCGACGGAGAAGATCGCCGACTTCTTCCATCGCGTGCTGCTGCCGGTCGCCGACATTGTGCTTGACTTCCATTCCGGCGGCCGCACGCTGGACTTCGTGCCGTTCGCGGCCTGCCACGCACTGCCCGACCGGGCCCAGGAGGAGCGCTGCCGCGCCGCGCGCGACGCCTTCGCCGCGCCCTACGCCATGACCATGGTGGAGATCGACCCGACGGGCATGTACGACGAGGCGGCGGAAGGGCTCGGCAAGGTCTTCGTCACGACGGAGCTCGGCGGCGGCGGCACCGCGACGGCGCGCTCTACCGCCATCGCCAAGCGCGGCGTGCGCAACCTCCTGAAGCATGCCGGCATTCTCGAAGGCGAGATCGAGGGCGGTCCCTCGGTGGAACTGGAGATGCCGGGCGCGCAGTGCTTCACGTTCTGCGAATCCGTCGGCATGGCGGAGCCCGCCGTGGACCTCGGCGACGCGGTGAAGGCGGGCGACCTCCTCGCCTGCGTCCACCCGATCGACAGCCTCGGGGGAAAGCCGGCCGAATACCGCGCCGGGATGGACGGCATGCTGGTGGGCCGGCACTTTCCCGGCCTGATCGGCGTCGGCGATTG
>CAZMJQ010000158.1:0-2828 GCA_964566475.1 uncultured Propylenella sp.
GGAATGCTCCGGAGCCGGGCGCGTCAGCCAGATGCGCACGCTCTCCGTCAACATCCCGGCCGGCATCGAGGACGGGACCCGCATCCGCCTTGCCGGGGAGGGCGAGGCGGGCGTGCGCGGCGGCCCTGCGGGCGACCTCTACATTTTCCTGTCCATCAAGCCGCACGCCTTCTTCCAGCGCGACGGCGCCGATGTGTTCTGCCGCGTGCCGGTCTCCATCACCACCGCCGCGCTGGGGGGACAGTTCGAGGTGCCGACACTCGACGGGTCGCGTTCGCGCGTGAAGGTGCCCGAGGGCACGCAGAGCGGGCTGCAGATCAGGCTGAAGGGCAAGGGCATGCCGGTGCTGCGCTCGCGCCAGGTCGGCGACATGTATGTGCAGATCGTGGTGGAGACGCCGCGCAAGCTGTCGCGCCGCCAGCGCGAGCTGCTCGAGGAGTTCGAGCGCGTTTCCGACGAGGAGAACAATCCGGAGTCGACAGGTTTCTTCTCGCGTGTGAAGGATTTCCTCGATACGCTCGGGGAAAAGTGAGGAGACCTCAGGCGTGATGCGGCATTTGCAGATGAGAGCGCAGGAAGGCAGGGACGGCAGAATGGCGAGGTCAGGAGTATCGATTGCCGAGAGGATCGAGGACGAGGTCCGCTTCTTCAGGACCTGGGCGACAAGTCCCATCAAGATGGGAGCGGTCTCGCCGACCAGCCGCGCGCTGGCCTCGCTCATGGTGAAGTGCGCCGCCCCCGATCCTGCGGGTTATACACTGGAGATCGGCGCCGGAACGGGGGCGATCACGCAGGCGATGCTCGATGCCGGGCTGCCGCCGGAGAGGATCGTCTCGGTCGAGTACGACCGGGAATTCTGCAAGCTGCTCAAGAAGCGTTTCCCGAGCATCAGCATTATCCGCGGTGATGCCCTCGATCTCGACAAGACCCTCGGCGACTACCGCGACGTGACCTTTTCGGCGGTCCTATCGGGCCTGCCGCTCCTCAACGTGCCGAAGGCGAAGCGCGCGCCTTACGTGGAGAGCCTGTTCGAGCGGCTGGTCCCAGGCGGCAGGATCGCGCAGCTTTCATATTCCCCCGTCGCGCCGCAGGACGCGCTTCCGGGCCGCTTCACGGTCGAGGGCTCGAAGTGGGTGACGTTCAATCTGCCGCCTGGGCGGGTTTGGGTGTATCGCCGGCCTTCCGACAAGTAGGAGCCGTCCTGTCCGCTGAGCTCGCCGCGGCTTTATGGCTATCGCCTTCACACCGAAGCGCGGTCAGGTGTTGATATGCGACTTCGATGTTGCCGGCGTCCCGCCAGAAATGAGGAAGAAGCGGCGCGTCGTCGTCGTTTCCCATCGCAGTAGCAACCGTGCTGGCCGGGTGGTGGCGGTGCCGTTCTCAGCTACGGCACCGATCAGACACTCTCCCTCATATGTGCCGTTTGCCGCCGGCTCGTACATAAGCTTTCGCGTGCCCGTTTGGGCAATTTGTGACTGCATCGCGCATGTGTCGTTTCGTCGGCTGGATCGCGTCTTTCACAACGGTAAATTCGTTTCTGAGAGGTTGACCGATGCCGACATGCTGAGAATCGCCGCCGGGCTGAAACATGCACTTGGGATTTGACTGTACGCTTTAGGGGTTGCTTTGCATCCGCCGCAGGGCCATATGAGGAGCACACCCCTTTGGGGCTTGCGGGCGCGCTGAGTGGCTCTGCCACCGGTGCGCCTAAACTTTTTGGGCTGCCTCCACCGCTACGCTTCGAACGCCTCCACTTCGCGCTTGCTCCCGACCATGAACGCATCGGCGACGAGGCGGAACGGTGCGGCGTCGACGTGGCTCTTCCCTTCGCTGAGCAGCCGGTCGAAATGCTCGTAGATCGCCTCGTATTCGGCCGGCGGCTCGTCAACGATCGTGTCGCCGTCGACGGCAAGCCTGGCCCCACCTGAGGAGAGGTGCAGCTTCGCGCCGTCGGACGTCTCGACGGTGATCTCCCAAATATCCGTCTCAATCGGCCGCCAGTCCATCGCCGCGCCGAAATCGCCCTCGCGTCCCGCGACCGAGAAGACGAGGTTCGCGGCGATCGGCGCTTCGGCGTTCGCCGGGGTGAAGAGCTCCGCGGCGCGCACGAGCACCGGCTCCGGCATGATCTTCGTCACGATGGAGAGCGCGTTGATGCCGGGGTCGAACACGCCGAATCCGCCGGCCTTCCATATCCAGGCCTGGCCGGGGTGCCATTTGCGCACGTCCTCCTTCCACTCCAC
The DNA here is from genome assembly GCA_964566475.1 of uncultured Propylenella sp. Taxonomy (GTDB): domain Bacteria; phylum Pseudomonadota; class Alphaproteobacteria; order Rhizobiales; family Afifellaceae; genus DASWJZ01. The sequence goes on from CAZMJQ010000158.1 coordinate 2,244, forward strand.
GAAGAGCCGCGTGACCCTCTTGCCCGCGAGCAGCCGCTTCGCTTCGTCGACGCCGCGATTGTACTGCGAGTGCCAGGTGGTGAAGAGCACCAGTCCGCGCTCCGCGGCGAGGCGCTCGAGGTCGGAGAGATCCGACAGCGTCGCGGTCGGAGGCTTCTCCAGCATGACGTGCCTGCCGGCGAGGAGCGCGTCGCGCGCGATGGCGTAGCGCGCCTGCGGGGGCGTGCAGACCGCGACGGCGTGCAGCTGCGGCGTGCCCGCGAGCAGGTCGCGGTGGCTGCGGAAGGCAAAGGCGCTTCCGGCCGTCAGGCCGCGCTGGCTCGACACCGCTACGAGCTCGAAGGCTGCGTTCTTCGCGATCACCGGCAGGTGCTGGTCCTGCGCGATCTTGCCGGGGCCGATAATGCCGATGCGGTGCGTGTTCATGCCGGCTCCGTGTCGTGGGGCTTCACCGCCTCGTGCAGCGCGACGATCCCCATTGTCAAATTGCGATAGGCGACGGACGCGAAGCCGGCCTGCCGCAGCTCGTCCGCGAACGCCTCCTGGTCGGGGAAATCGTGGATGCCCTTGAGCAGATAGGCATAG
>CAZMJQ010000159.1:0-5306 GCA_964566475.1 uncultured Propylenella sp.
AGACCGGCGAGACGGTGAACGGTCGCGGCGACGACCCCAACCGGCACGACATCCTCACCGGCAGCAACGCGGACGGGACCGCCAACGAGAATACCTGCGGCGACTGGACGCTGAACGGCGAAGGGAGCGCCATGGTCGGCCATCACGACCGGATGGGCCTGCGCGACGACGCACCGTCGAAATCATGGAACGCGTCGCATCCGAGCCGCGGCTGCAGCCAGGCGGACCTACAGGGGACCGGCGGCGACGGCCTGTTCTACTGCTTCGCCGCGAACTGATGCCGAGAGCTGGCGGCTCGGGCGCAGGTAGCAATCGAGCCTTAGAACCTCGCTACAGATGACGTCATCCTCGGGCGAGCGGAGCGAGACCCGAGGAACCATAGAGGCTGTGCTAGACGCCCCTGGGTTCTCGTGTCTCCGCTTCGCTTCGCCCGAGAATGACAGCGCCGAGGTTTGCTCGTAATCGCGATGCCCGACGTCAGGCCGCCCTGCCCGCCATCAGCCGCTCGGCTGCGGCGCGGGCCTCGTCGGAGATGGTCTCGCCGGCGAGCATGCGGGCGATCTCCTCGCGCCGCTCCTTCTCGGCGATCGGCGTCACCAGTGTGGCGACGGCCTTGCCGCGCTTCGTCTTCGCCTTGGTGATGAGGAAATGCCGGGCGGCATGCGCTGCGACCTGAGGCGCATGGGTGACGGTGAGCACCTGCGCGCGTTCCGCCAGCCGCGCCAAGCGGCGCCCGATGGCCTCCGCCACCGCGCCGCCCGCGCCGGAATCGATCTCGTCGAAGATCAGCGTCGGCGCCGAGCCGCGGTCGGCGAGCGCGACCTTCAGCGCCAGCAGGAAACGCGACAGCTCGCCGCCCGAGGCGACCTTCATGAGCGGGCCGGGCTCGGTACCGGGATTGGTACGGACGTGGAAGGCGATGCGGTCGAAGCCGTCGGGCGAAACGGCGTCCCCGTCGGTCTCCCGGTTCACGATGAAGCGCGCGGCCTCCAGGCGAAGCGCCGGCAGCTCGGCGTTCACCGCCTTTTCGAGCGCCGCCGCCGCGCTGGCGCGCCGCTCCGACAACGTGCGCGCGGCGGCGCGATAGGTGGCAAGCGCGTCTGCAACGGCCTCCTCCAGGGCCTTCAATCGCTCGCCGCCGAGGTCGATGTCAGCGAGCCGGGTCGCGAACTCCGCCGCGACGGCTGGCAGGTCGTCGACCGCGACCTGGTGCTTGCGCGCCGCGGCCCGCAGCGCGAAGAGCCGCTCCTCCGAGCGCTCCAGCTCGTCGGAATCGAACGCGGAGACGCGCAGGGCCTCCTCCAAGCCGCGCCGCACCTCCTCCAGATGGTCGAGTGCGCTCCCAAGGAAGGCGACGGTCTGCTCCAGCAGGCCAGGTGCCTCCGCCGCCTTGCGCTCCAGCCGCCGCGCCAGTCCCACGAGCTCCGGGACCGGCGAGGCCTGCCCGCCGATGAGCTCGTACGCCTCGTTGAGATCCGTCGTGACCTTCTCCGCGCGCATCAGGAACTGGCGCCGCTCGGCCAGCCCCGCCTCCTCGCCCGGCTCCGGCGACAGCACTTCCAGCTCGTCGACCGAGGCGCGCAGATAGTCCGCCTCGCGCGTCGACGATTCGAGCTCGGCGGCAAGCCGGGCGGCTTCCGCCTCGAGGTCTTTCAGCCGGCGGTAGCGTAGCGCGACGTCCTCGGCGTCCGGCTCCAGCCGGCCGAACGCGTCGAGCAGCCGCCGGTGCTCGTCGGCGCGCACCAGGGCACGCTCGTCATGCTGCCCGTGAATCTCCACGAGCGCCGCGCCGACATCACGGAGCAGCGACGCGCTCACGGGCTGGTCGTTGACGAAGGCGCGGGTCTTGCCGTCGGCCGACTGGACCCGCCGCAGGATGACCGGGCCGTCGACGGGGATGTCGTTCTCGGCAAGAACGCTGATCGCGGCGTGGCCGGCCGGCGGCTCGAACACGGCCGTGACCTGGCCCCTGTCGGCTCCCGACCTGACGAGCGCCGCGTCGCCCCGCGCGCCGAGGGCCAGCGCCAGCGCGTCGAGCAGGATCGACTTGCCGGCGCCCGTCTCGCCGGTCAGCACGGTCAGCCCTGCATCGAAATCGATGCCGAGCCGCTCGATGAGAACGATGTCCTGGACTGTGAGACTCGCCAGCATGGCCGGCGAATGTATCAGGCTTGTTCGCCGCCGCGAAAGGCGCGCGAAATCCAGGAGCCCTCATTCTCGGAGGGCACCACGCCCGCCTTGCCGAGAATGCGGTAGCTGTCCTGATACCATGCGCTGTCGGGGAAGTTATGCCCCAGAACCGCGGCGGCGGTCTGCGCCTCCGGCACGATGCCGAGCCTGAGATAGGCTTCCGTCAGGCGGTGCAGCGCCTCTTCCACGTGGCGAGTGGTCTGGTACTCCTCCACAACCAGCTTGAAGCGGTTCACGCCGGCGAGGTATTCGCGCCGCTCCAAGTAGTAGCGGCCGACCTGCATCTCCTTGCCTGCGAGCTGGTCGCGCGCCACGTCGATCTTGCGCCGCGCGTCGGCGGCGTATTCCGACTCCGGATATTTGCGCACGACCTCGCCCATGGCTTCCATCGCCTTGCGCGAAAGGTCCTGATCCCGCGTAACGTCGGGGATCTGGCGAAAATAGGACTCTCCGATGAGGTATTGCGCATACGCCGCGTCGGGGCTCGCCGGAAACAGCGTGACATAGCGCTGGGCGTCATTGACGGCGTCCTGGTACTCGCCGCGGCGGAAATGCACGAAGGCGGCCATGAGCATGGAGCGCCGCGCATACTCCGAGTAGGGATGCTGCTCGTCGATCTTCTCGAAGTTCTCCGCCGCCCTGCCGGCGTCGCCTGCCTGCAGGTGCGCCAGCGCCTCGTTGTAGAGCAGGTCCGGCGGCGCGACCTGGACCTCCGCCTCGGACTTTCCGCCGCGCCCCATGCATCCGGCCACGACAAGGGCCAGGGCTGGCGCCAGGAGGAGCGCAGAGACAGGGCGGCGCCGGAGCGCGCTGGGCGTTGAGCGATTCATCACGACCGTCCGTAGCGGCAACGGATTCATAGCTGAGGCCGCGCCTGTTGCAAGACCGTTCACACCCAATGATGGCCGGCCGGTGACCGGAAACGGCGAATGCGCCCGAATCAGCGCACTTCCGGCGCAAAAGCTGCGGCGGCCATGGCCGGTGCATGCTCCGAGCCGGAAACCGATTCGCGTTGCGGCGCCGGGGCGGTGACGACCCTCCAGGCGTCCTTCCTCGAGAGCAGCTCGGCCAGCGCCAGGGCGTTCAGCCTGTGGCCGCCCTTGTGGGACCTGAAGAGACCCTGGATCGGCATGCCTGCCAGCGCCAGGTCGCCGATCGTGTCGAGCACCTTGTGGCGGACGAACTCGTCCGGGTGACGCAGCCCTTCCGGATTGACGACGGCGCCGTCCCCGATGACCACCGAATTCTCCAGCGAGGAGCCGAGCGCAAAGCCGGCCGCCCATAGCCGCTCCACGTCGCGCAGATAGCCATAGGTGCGCGCCGCGGCGATCTCGCGCCGGAAGCGCTCGGGCGTCAGGTCGAACGCATAGGCCTGGCGCCCGATCACAGGGCAGTCGTAGTCGATGCTGATCTCAAAGCGGGGCGTCTGGTGCGGGAGGAACTCCGCGAACGCCGATCCGTGCTCGACGCGCACGGGCCTGTCGATCCGCAGGAAGCGCCTCGGAGCGCTCTGCACCGCCGCGCCCGCCTGATCCAGCGCCTCGACGAAGTCCCTGGCGCTGCCGTCCATGACCGGCACCTCGGGACCGTCGATCTCGACGAGGCAATTGTCGATACCGACGCCGAGCAGCGCGGCAAGCAGATGCTCGACGGTCGCGACGCACACACCGTTCGGATCGCCGAGCACAGTGCAAAGCTCCGTCGAGCCAACAGCGTTCCAACGGGCCGGTATCTCGACATCGGCCGCGCCGGAGGCGCCGAATCGGAGGAACGTTATGCCCGTGCCCGGATCGGCCGGGTGAAGTGTCATCGTGACCGGAGTGCCGCTATGGACGCCAATACCGGAGAGACAGACGCGCTTGCCAAGCGTCCGTTGACCGCGTTCCTTGGAAAAACCCATGTACTGCTTGCCCCCGGAGGTCAGCATCATCGGCCCCGCCCGGAGGTCGCCCCGAATCCGCCTGCTGCCTACCCTTTTGTTCCGCGAACGCTACCGGCAGGGTGCGGTCTTCTTCAAATCAACGTTTCTTACTCATTGTTACGATCGGCGCGGGGGCGGCGCCGAACGCGGCTGAGCCCGGCGCGCCAGAGGCACGCCGGGCTCGCAAATGCGCCGGTTCCGGTCAGCTCGACTGGCGGCGGAGGAAGGCCGGAATCTCAAGCTGATCGTCGCGGCCCAGCTCCTGCGGCGCGACGCGCCCGCGCGGATCGAGATTGCCTGCCGCCGCAGCCGCCTCGCCCATGCGCCGCGGCTGCGGCTGCTTGGCGAACTCGGAAGCGGCCGCCGGCTGGGGCTGAGCCTGCTGCTGGGGCTGAGGCCGCGGCTGCGCATGCACGACGCGCGGCTCCGCCTCCATGCCGGAATAGTCGTGCCCGTGACGTTCCGACTCCTCATCCCGCCGGCTGAGGCCGCTCGCCAGCCGGGCCAGGAGCCCGCGCGGGCGCCTGTCCTCGTCGTGGCCGCGTTCGTGGCCTTGCTGCGCGCGAAGCTGACGCTGCGCGACCGGCGGGAAATCCTCGACGCGCGGCATGCGCGGCTGCATCGAATCGGGACGCTCCGCGGGAGGCGGGATGAAGTCATGCGCCGCAGCGGCGTGCTCCGCCTCACGGACGCGCGCCTCCTCGTCGGCCTCGCTTTGCCGCGCCCCAACGAGCGAGGGGTCGGGCCGGAACGGGCCGATCTTCACGCCAGGGTCGCCGACCGCCCTCGGCTGGGCGGCGGGACGGGAGGCCTGCGCCGCCTGCTGAGGATGGCGTGCGGCCTGCGCGTAGGGGGCGGCGGCAAGCTCCTGCTCCAGCCCCTCCAGCGCGTAGGCGGGCACATCGCGCCGCGGCGGATGCACCGTATGCTGCTGCGCGGGCTGTGGCTGTGCATGCTGCTGCGCGGCCGGGGTGCCGACCGACTTCAGGCGGCGCGTGAGCTCGGCCATCCCGGCGGTCGGAGGCGCGATGGATTCCTGCGCCTCCTCCTGCTCGATGCCGGTGGCAACGACGGAAACCCGGATAATCCCCTCCAGGCCCTCGTCGAAGGTGGCGCCGAAGATGATGTTGGCGTCGCCGTCGACCTCCTCGCGCACGCGGCTCGCGGCCTCGTCGACCTCGAAGAGCGTCATGTC
>CAZMJQ010000160.1:0-5032 GCA_964566475.1 uncultured Propylenella sp.
CAGCACGACCGGCCATTCCACCAGCCCGGCCGTCTCCTCGATCAGCCCGGGGTCGTGCACCACCTCCAGCCCCTGCGCGAAGGCGAGGTTGGTCGCCTCGATCTCGATGATCGCCCGCCGCCGCTCCGCGTCGAGCACCACCCTGGCATTGTCGAGCGCCGCCGCGTAGTCGTCGAAGCGGCGGACCGCGATCGGCGCGCCGTCCGACATGAAGCGGTGCCCGTAGGTGACGTTTCCGGCCGCGACCCCGCCCACTTCGAACGGCACGACGCTCGGCTCCTCCGTCTCCGGCCCGAAGGTGCAGAGGATGGAACGCAGCGGCCGCACCCATCTGAGGCTCGCCGTCCCCTCCGCCGCGCCGTCGGCGAAGGCCGAATCGGGCGGCGTGGAGCGCGTGCCCCAGCGCATCGACTTCGGCCAGGGGAAATTGCGGATCGCGCCCGGCACCACTTCGGCGACGATCTCCTCCGCCGCGCGCCCCGGCTTCGTCACCGCCGCGACGTAGAAGTCGCCCTTCTTCGGGTCGGACTGCACCTTCGCCTCGCCGATGGAGGCAAGCCCCGCCGCGCGCAGAAAGCCCTCGATCGCCTTCTCCGGCGCGCCGACGCGCGGGCCGCGCCGCTCCTCCGTCAGGTCGGCGGAGCGCGCGGTCAGCCCGTGCACGGTCAGCGCCAGCCGCCGCGGCGTGGCGAACGCCTTCGCCCCCTCGTAGGTCAGCCCCGCATCGACCAGCCCGCCCGTGACCAGGCGCTGCAGATCCTCCGCCGCCTGCCGCTGCATGCGCGCGGGAATTTCCTCCGAGAAGAGCTCAAGAAGCAGGTCGGGCATGGAGACTCGCTCAATCGTCAATGACGGCATTGCGTAGTCGAGCAGGGCCGCGAAGTCACGCTCCCCACGCATTGACCCTTGACGCTGCACCAATCTACTTTTATCTACATGTCAATGTAGCAAGCAGGAGATCGAAGCCATGCCTGAGCCTGCTCTGGTCGGCTCGGCCGCAGACGCAGTGGCCAACATTCATCGCTTTGCTTCGGACTTCGAGCGAAACCCTGCGCTGCAGGAGCGCGTGACCCTTGCACACGACTGGTATGCGGTGCGTGGCGAGGGCGGTGAATGGGTTTTCGGCTTCAGCAAGTTCGTCGGCTACCGCGACAACAGCGCCGCGCGCTATCTGCGAATGTCACAGAACGGCACGGACGGACGCAACACGGAGAAGCGGCTGCAGAACTGGTTCACGCCGGTCGATTTGCACTCGGCCGTCGGTCGCGAGCTGCACGAAAGGCTGAGCGACTTCCTTGCCCTCAAAGGCCGCATGCCCCGCAAGGCGATCCGCATCAGCGTCCTGAGCACCGAGCTGGGCAAGATTCCAGATGCTCCAAGCCAGCAGGATGACGCAGCCGCAGACCTGCTCTCCCGCATCTCCACCGACCCCCGCATCTGCGGCGGCCGTCCCTGCATCAGGGGCACGCGCATGCGCGTGTCGGACATCGTCGACATGCTGGCGCATGGCGCCGAGCGTTCGGAGATCCTCGAGGACTTTCCCTACCTCACGGAAGAAGACATCGCGGCCTCGCTCGCCTACGCCGCGCGCGCCACCGATCATCGCGTGATCCGGGCCGCATAGGTTGCGCTTCATCGTCGATGCGCAGCTGCCGCCCGCCCTCGCGGCACATCTCGCTTCCGCCGGACATGAGGCGGAGCATGTGAACCATCTCCGAAAGCGGGGCGTGCCGACGGACCGCGAAATCTGGTCCTATGCCATCGAAACCGCTGCGGTAATCGTCTCGAAGGACGAGGACTTCGTCTCCCTTGTCCGCGAGAACCCGGCCGGCGCGCAGGTTGTCTGGATCAGGCTCGGCAACGTGACGAACAGAGCGCTATGGAAAGCGCTCGAACCGCTCCTGCCTGAGATCATCGAGGGACTGGAGGCAGGCGAGCGTCTGATCGAAATCGCCTGACCGCTACCAACCCCCTCCGCCTCCACCACCGCCGCCCCCGCCGGAGCCTCCGCCACCCCCCGAGAAGCCCGACGACCCGGACGACGAGCGCGGCATGGATGCCGCCAGCGCCCCGGTCGCACCCGACACCGTGGAAGCGATGCTGCGGCCGAAATCGCGGCCCGACCACGAACTCCCGCGGCTCCAGCGCGGACGGTAGTGGTGCATCGGGTCGGGGTCCGCCGGATGCGCGCGGGCGAGCGCGGAGGCAAACGCGTTCGCCCACGGCTCCTCCACGTCGAGCGCCACCGCATAAGGCAGCAGCGCCTCGAAGCGCTCCGTGGTGATCTCCGGCGCGTCGGCGATGTTGAGCCGCCCCGATTCCGCCGTCTCCAGATAGAGCCGCAGCCCCTCCAGCTTGTCCATCACCGGCCGGCCGAGCGCCGTCGGCGCGCGCAGGAGATAGTAGAAGAGCCCGTTCAGCGCCGGAAACACGATGAGGAGGAACAGGAGGAACGGGTTGCGCGCCAGCCCGGCGAGGATGGAGGAGACGAGCGTCCCCGCGCCGACTGCGGAGACGAACTGCGCGGCGAAGGCGATGAAGAAGCCGAGCACGGCGATGAGCGACAGGCCGGCCTTGATGGTGGCGCCGACCGACGCCCCGCCCATGAGAGCGCGCAGCATCGGGATCACGAACACGCCGAGAAAGACGGCTGCGAAGCCGATCGGAAAGATGAACACCGCGCTCTCCGCCTGCAGCCCGCCGAAGACGAAGATCGCCAGATAGACAGCCACGGTGAGGATGACGCCGCCGACGAAATAGAGCGTGTTGCGCTTGAAGAACCTGTCGCGGTTCTCGCGCGTGATGCTGTCCCGGAACGACTGTGAGACGAGTTGCACCGACGAGGCGTTCTTCTGATTGATGTCGGCTCGGCCGCCCTTCCCCACGACCCAGCGGAAGATCGCCTGCTCGCCCGGCGGCAGCGAATGGACACCCCCCGCCGGCTCGGCGCCGGTCCGCTCCAGCGTCAGCTCGTTCTTCTCCTTCTCGTCGAAGACGAGGAGCCCTTTGACCGCAAGGCTGAGCGCGGCTGCCGTGAACGCGCGCCAGGCGCTTCCGCCAAAGCCCCATTCGTGGATGTAGTTTGCGAGCGCCGGCGACACGCCGTCCGGCGGGCCGAAGAGCGGGATAATGGTGCCGCGCTTCGGATCGCGTCCCACCGCGTGCCAGGTCGCGGAGTAGTATCCGAGCACCGCGGCGAAGCCGAGAATGCCGATGATCCAGCCGCTGTGGTCGCGCAGGAAGTAGCGCGTCCGCGCTGCGGCGCTCGGCTGCGCCACCGCATCCGCGGGAATCTCCGCGACGACGGAAATCCCCTCGCCCGGCGCCAGCGTGCGCGTCGCCCGCACGACCAGCGCCCCGTCGGCAATCGTCCCGGTGAAGTCCGTTCCGCGCTCCCCGAGCCGGCCGGTATAGGCGGTCCAGCGCACCGGCTCGGCTCCGCCGGGCAGCGTCACCCGCACCACCGCGGACTGGATCGGGAAGGCCCAGGCATTGCCGGTGACGTTCCAGTAGAGCTCCGGCCGCGCGTCGAACCAGCGGAGCTGCCGGTCGGTCTCGTAGGTGATGACGTAGGTGTAGGTGCCCGGCTGGAGGAAGACGCCCTCCTCGCCGGCATAGATGAGGATCGACTCGCCCTGCCGCCGGGTGAAGTGCGGCTCGGGCCGGCCGTCGCGCGTGACGCCGAGGAGCTTGAACCCGACCTGTCGCACGTCCCCTTCCGGCCCTTCGAAGGTCAGCGGGAAGTCGCGAAAGATGCCGCGCCTGATCTGGCCGCCTTCGGCGCGCACCCGGATCGTCTCCTCCACGGTCAGCGTCCCGTCGCGCGCGACGTCGACCCTCGACACGAAGCTCTCGATGACCTCTTCGGCCGCCGCGCGCTCGCCAAGAGCGCCGAGCAGCAGCCCGAGAACGAGCGCCGCGATAAGCGCGTTCAACCTCCCCCTCAAGAACGAGGTTGAACGCCGGGATCGAATGGCGAGGAACATAGCGCCGCCCATGGAATTCTCAGCTCTGGAACGAGACCTGCGGCACCGCGCGGTCGCCAGGCTCCTCGATCTCGAAATATTCGCGCTTCTCGAAGTTGAACTGGTTGGCGACGAGGTTGCTCGGAAACGATTCCACCATCGTGTTGAGGTTGCGCACCGCTCCATTGTAGTAGCGCCGTGCCATCTGGATCTCGCTCTCCAGATTGGCGAGCTCCCGCTGCAGCTCCAGAAAATTCTCGTTCGCCTTGAGGTCCGGATAGGCCTCGGCCACCGCCAGCAGCCGCCCGAGGGCCATCGAGAGCGCCCCCTCGATCTTGGCGCGTCCCTGCACGTCGCCCGGCGGCGCGGCACGCGACTGGTTGCGCAGCTCCGTCACCTCCTCCAGCACGCCGCGCTCGTGCGCGGCATAGCCCTTTACCGTGTCGACGAGGTTGGGGATGAGGTCGGTGCGGCGCTTCAGCTGCACGTCGATCCCGCTCCACGCCTCCTCGCTCATCTGCCGCGTGCTGACGAGGCGGTTGTAGAGATAGACGACGTAGAGCGCGAGCGCCGCCACGATCGCCAGAATGATCCAGAACGACATCCGTGCTCCTTTCATCGCGCCGGACACCGGCGGGCCCGTCCGGCCCCCCCGTGGCGGCAATGGCCGGATACTAGCTGAGTCGGCGCGGAAGCGGTCGCCTGGGCAACGGTTCGTTACCGAATCGCCTCAGATTGCGTCGACCTGCGCTTCGACGTGATGGAGGTCCGCCAGCTTTAGGTGGAACACGATGCGCACAACCCGGACGCGCGAGCTCTACCGGTCCCCCGCATGGGCGGAGCGCACGTTCGCGCCGCGCTGCGGCGAGGAGAACGCGAAATCCACGGCCTCCAGGATCTGCCGATCCGCGCTTTCCTCGGCCGAGAAGCCGATTCGCACCGCCATCCCGTAGCCGGAGACGAGCTCCTTCAGCCGGTCCTGCAGGCGCTGCAATGCGAACGGCTCCAGCGGAATGGTGATCACCGTCTCCTTCGGCGACAGCACCAGGTCGAGGCGCTTGCGGGCG
>CAZMJQ010000161.1:0-6211 GCA_964566475.1 uncultured Propylenella sp.
GAGCTTTCTCAGCCGTTCCGGCTCCCGCTCGACCATGCGCTTGGCCTCGTTGATGAAAATGAAGGCCTGCTCGACCGGGCGGCTGCGGCAGCGGATTCCCGCGCCGTTCAGGGTCGCGCCGGCGCCGCGGCAGCCGGAATAGCATTCGCCGAGCGCCGGCATGCGGATCACGCCGGCGACGGGCTCGCCCTCCTGAAGCACGCCGAGCAGCATGCCGAAGAGCGGCACGCCGCCGATGAAGGAGCGCGTCCCGTCGATCGGATCGATGACCCAGGTGAACTCGGACTGCGCGTTGCTCCTGCCGAACTCCTCGCCGAGTATCCCGTGGCCGGGGAAGCGCGTTTCGATCTCCCGCCTGATCCTTTCCTCGGTCTGGCGGTCGGCGATAGTGACGGGGCTTTCGTCGGCCTTGTCCTCGACCTTGAGGTCGGAGCGGAAGTAGCGCAGCGGGATCGTTTCCGCCGCGGCGCTGATCTCCAGAGCGGCTTCCAGCAACTGCACGGCCGAGGGCTGCGGCATTGATGGAGGTTTCCTCGCTTCAGTGTGGCAGAGCGGCTGACGGCGTTGCGCCGAAGCCGGGCGTCGCGCCGAAGCAGTCCCCTGCGGTTTGTCATCCCGGTTCGGCCGTCAGGCCGAGACCGGGACCCATAAACACCTGCCGCTTGCTCATGTCATCCCGCGATCGCCGCAAAGGAAAATCAAGCGCACCGCGAGCCTTCGCCGATTGTGGGTATGGGTCCCGGTCTTGCCGCTGTCGCGGCAAACCGGGATGACAACCTGTCGGCGGGTTGTCGGCCGCCCTAAGCGCCGAGCGCCGCCTGTCTCAGCCGTGGCGGAGCGTCGCGAGATCTTTGGCGAACTCCGGCGCCGCCATGCGCCGCGCGGCGCGGGCGAAGGCCGCCTCGGCATAGGCAGTGAAGTCGGTGGTGCGGTTGCCCTCGGTCCGCTGGACGAGCGCCCAGAGTGCGGCCAGAAGCTCGCATGCGGCCTTCGTTACGGCCATGCGGGCGGGTTCCGTCTTGTCCGGCTCGCGAGCGAGATAGGCCGTCAGGAGGCCGATGTCGGCTGCCCCGTCCAGCTCCGACTCGGCCGAGAAATAGGCGAGGTCCCACATCGGGTCGTTCATGGCCGCATATTCCCAGTCGACGAGCCACACCCGCTCGCCCGTATCGATGAGGTTTCGTCCGGTCGGATCGCAGTGGCAGGGCCGAAGCGAGGCAGGGCGGGCGGCGAGCGCGTCGCGGAGCGCGTTCGCCTCGCGCAGGATGGCGCGGGCTCCGCCGGGCATGGCCGAGCCGCGCGTCTCGAGCAGGGCGGCGTAGGACTGCATGATCTCAAAGACGTCGAAGGCGCCGGCAAATTCCGGCGCGCGGTCGTGCAGTGTGCGCAACGCGGCTGCGACACGCTGAAGCGCTTCCGGGTTTTCGCGCAGGTGCTCCGGCATCACGAGGGCTCCTTCGACGAAGCGAGTCAGCATCGTGCCGTCCCCGGCGAAGTGCAGGACCTCCGGCGTCACGCCGGCGGCCGCGGCGGCGCGGGCATTCGCCTCCTCCGCGCGGCGGTCGGCGATGGAATCCGTGCCCACGCCGGGAACGCGGAGGCAGAAGGTCTCCGCTCCCGTGTCGACCTTGAAGACGCAGTTGGTCAGGCCCGCGAGCCGGGTCAGCCGGGCGGCTGCAGCGGTCTCGGCATCGAAGCTGGGAAGCGCCGCGAGCCGCAGGCGGGCATCTCGTTCCTCACTCACCGGGGGACCATAGGGCATGCGCCCGTGCGGCGTCGAACGACGCCTGGCCCGGCCCTCGCACGCCGGGGCGGATCACGGTAGAGTCCCGCAGCATGTCGCTGCCCGCGGGCACGTCCGCCTCCACCGATCCGTCCGCGAAGGGCGCAGGCGCCGTGCGCCCTTTTGCCGCCGAATACGCCCCGCCGGACGAGGCGCTGATCCCGGGCCTCGTCGCCGAGACGGGGCACGCGCCGGCGGTCGAGAAGCGCATCACGGAGCGGGCGCAGCGCTACGTGCAGGGCATCCGCGAGGCGCATGGCGGCATCGGTGGGCTGGAAGACTTCATGCACGAATACAGCCTCTCCACCAAGGAGGGGCTGGCGCTGATGTCGCTGGCGGAGGCGCTGTTGCGCGTGCCGGACGCGGCGACGCAGGACCGGCTGATCGAGGACAAGCTCGGCGCGGGCGACTGGGAGCACGCGGCGGCGCGCGACAGCGAGAGCTGGCTCGTCTCCGCCACCACCTGGGCGCTCGGGCTGACGGCGCGCATCGTGCATCCGAGCGAGACGCCGGAGGGGGTCATCGGACGGCTGGCGCAGCGGATGGGGATGCCGACGGTGCGCACGGCGGCGCGGCAGGCGATGCGGCTGCTCGGGCACCAGTTCGTGCTCGGCGAGACGATCGAGGACGCGCTGTCGCGGGCGCGGGGCGCGCGGCGCAAGACCTATAGGCATTCCTTCGACATGCTCGGGGAGGGCGCCCGCACGGCGCATGACGCCGAGCGCTATTTCGAGTCCTACGCCCACGCCATCGAGGCGATCGGCCAGGGTGCCGCCGGCTCGCTGCCGGCCCGCGACGGCATTTCGGTGAAGCTCTCCGCGCTCCACCCGCGCTATCAGGCGCGGCAGCGCGAGCGCGTTCTGGCGGAGCTGACGCCGCGGCTGATCGCGCTCTGCCGTGCGGCCAAGGGGCATGACCTGAACCTCACGGTGGACGCGGAGGAGGCGGACCGGCTGGAGCTGTCGCTGGAGGTGTTCGCGGCGCTTCTCTCCGAGCCGGGACTCGCCGGCTGGGATGGGCTCGGGCTTGCCGTGCAGGCCTACCAGAAACGCGCGCCGGCCGTGATCGACTGGCTGGCGGAGGCGTCCGCGGCGTCGGGACGCAAGCTGATGGTGCGGCTCGTCAAGGGCGCCTACTGGGACACGGAGGTGAAGCGCGCGCAGGAGCGCGGGCTGGCCGATTTCCCGGTGTTCACGCGCAAGCCCGTCACGGACGTCTGCTACCTCGCCTGCGCCGCGCGCATGCTGGCGGCGCGGCCGAGCCTCTACCCGCAGTTTGCGACGCACAACGCACTGACGGTCGCCGCGATCGTCGAGATGGCAGGGGACCGGGCCTTCGAGTTCCAGCGGCTGCACGGCATGGGCGAGGCGCTCTATGCCGAGGTGCACGAGCGCGAGGGCTTTGACTGCCGCATCTACGCGCCGGTCGGGAGCCACAAGGAGCTGCTGGCCTATCTCGTGCGGCGGCTGCTGGAGAACGGCGCCAACTCCTCCTTCGTCAATGCCGTAAACGACAACGACGTGCCGATCGAGGAACTGCTCGAGCCGCCCGAGGCGAGCCTCGCCTCGGGCCGCAGCCTGCGCCATCCGAAGATCGCGCTGCCGTCGAAGATATTCGGGGCGCGCCGCAACTCGCGCGGCATCGAGTTCGGCAGCCGCGCCGACCTCGAGGCGCTGACGCGCGGCATGTGGGCCGTCGCGCTGCCGGTCGTTGACGCGGCGCCGCTGATCGACGGCGAGCCGCACGAGGGCTGGCGGCACGCGGTGCACGCGCCGGCTGACGAGTCCACCGTGGTGGGTACCGTGGCCGTCGCCGACGCCGCCATGGCGGCGCGCGCCGTCGAGGCGGCCAAGGGCGGGTTCGTCGCGTGGAGCGCGACGCCGGCCGAGGCGCGGGCGGCGGCGCTGGAGCGGGCGGCCGACCTGATGGAGGCGCGGCGCGACCGCCTCACGGCCATCCTGGCGCACGAGGGCGGCAAGACGCTCGACGACGGCATCGCCGAGATCCGCGAGGCGGTGGACTTCTGCCGCTTCTACGCAAGCGAGGCGCGGCGGCTGTTCGGCGCCGACACGGTCCTGCCGGGGCCAACCGGCGAGGAGAACCGCTACCGCCTGCGCGGGCGCGGCGTGTTCGTGGCGATCAGCCCGTGGAACTTTCCTCTCGCCATCTTCACGGGGCAGGTGGGCGCGGCGCTCGCGGCGGGAAACGCGGTCGTCGCGAAGCCGGCGGAGCAGACGCCGCTCATCGCATACGAAGCGGTGCGGCTGCTGCACGAGGCGGGTGTTCCGACGAGCGCGCTGCATTACGTGCCGGGCGACGGGGCGGTCGGCGCGGCGCTGGTGGAGGACCCGCGCATCGACGGCGTCGTCTTCACCGGCTCCACCGAGACGGGCCGCGCCATCAACCGCGTGCTCGCGGCCAAGGACGGGCCCATCGTGCCGCTGATCGCGGAGACCGGCGGCATCAACGCCTTCATCGCCGACGCCACGGCCCTGCCGGAGCAGGTGACGGACGACGTGATCACGTCCGCCTTCCGCTCCGCCGGCCAGCGCTGCTCGGCGGCGCGCATCCTCTTCGTGCAGGACGACGTGGCGGACACGATGATCGACATGATCGCGGGCGCCGCCGCGGAGCTGAGGCTTGGCGACCCGGCGGACCCGGCGACGGACGTCGGCCCGGTCATCGACCGCGAGGCGAAGGAGGGACTCGAAGCGCACATCGAGAAGATGCGGCGCGGGCAGACGATCCGCTTCGCCGGCAAAGCGCCGGAGCGGGGCATCTTCGTCGCGCCGCATATCATCGAGCTTACCTCGGCGGACGCGCTCGACCGCGAGGTATTCGGGCCGATCCTGCACGTCGTGCGCTGGCGGACGGACAGTCTCGACGGCGTGCTCGAGTGGATACGTTCCAGCGGCTACGGCCTGACCTTCGGCATACACACCCGCGTCGGCGGGCGCGCGGAGCGCGTGGCGCGCGCGCTCCAGGTCGGCAACGTCTACGTCAACCGGAACACGATCGGCGCGATTGTCGAATCGCAGCCGTTCGGCGGCATGGGACTTTCGGGCACCGGGCCGAAGGCCGGCGGCCCGAACTACCTGCAGCGCTTCGCGCTTGAGCAGGTCGTTTCCACGGACACGACGGCGGCGGGCGGCAACGCCAGTTTGGTGACGATGGACGACGAGGGCGAAGCGTAGGAAGGCCTCCGCCACTGCGTCCGACGCATAGCTGGCGAACCCCCAAAATGTGAAGTGACTCGCCGCGCGTTTGGAGTCAGCCTGCGCTCATAGGGCTGGGGTCGCGAGTACGCATCCTTGAGAGGAGGCGATCATGAAGCACCAGTCACAGGAAGAGCTGCAGCGGGCAGCGATCGTCCATTCCGAACACACGGTCCGCCCCTTGTCGCGGGTGGAACGCCTGGAACGCTGGGCGGAGCTGCTTGAACGGGATCCCGGCCGGCGCCTGGCAACGCTTCCGGGGACCGAATACCAGACGGCGGAGATGCGGGGGAAGATGCGCGGGCTCGGCTCACCTCTCTCCGTAGCGGCGCAAGACTCCGTCCTTCGTGCCGAAGGCCTGAAGGACGACAGCTACGGCGAGGCGAAGCGGTTCTTCGAGCTGACGGACCACGACCTTCACCGCATCGTCTGCTACTGCCACCATGGCGTGACAATCACGGGCGCATCGGCGGCCCGGTTCGTGCGCGCAGCCATGGGCGGGCAGGACGAGCACGGGCTTCTCGCCCGGATGCGAGGCGCGTTCACCGGCTGACGCCGGCGACCGCTGAAGCAAGGCATCTGCCGTGGCCGCGCGGGCCACGGCAGGGACATGTTGCGCGACCGGCGCGAAGCCACTCGAAATTCTTCGCGGCCCGGGCCATAACGCGCCGCATGTCCAACCATCTCTTCTCGGCCCTTTTCCCGTCCACCCATCCGCCGAATCGGCGCTGCCTGACCCTGCCCGGCGGGCGCGAGCTGAGCTACGACGCGGTGCGGCGCCTTTCGGCGCGCTACGCGGCGGCGGTCGCAGCCTGCGGCGTCAGGCCCGGCGACCGGGTCGCGGTGCAGGTGGAGAAGTCGGCCGAGGCGCTGTTCCTTTACCTCGGCGCGGTGCGCGCGGGCGCGGTGTTCCTGCCGCTCAACACCGCCTACACGCTGACGGAGATCGACTACTTTGCCGGCGACGCGAAGCCGGCGCTCCTCGTCGTCGACCCGAAGCGGCACGGCGATGTGGCGGAAATCGCCGCACGGCACGGGGTGGGGCGCGTCGAGACGCTCGCCGCCGACGGCAGCGGCTCGCTCGCCGACCTTGCGGCGGGGCAATCCGACGTATGGGCCGACGTCGAGCGCGGCCCGGACGATCTCGCCGCGATCCTCTACACGTCCGGCACGACCGGGCGCTCCAAAGGCGCGATGCTCACGCACGAGAACC
>CAZMJQ010000162.1:0-4752 GCA_964566475.1 uncultured Propylenella sp.
ATCGAGCTCGACCAGACCATCGCGGAGCTTTTGGCCTCGCACGGGCCGGAAAGCCTTGCGGCCGCCTTCGGCATGGGCAACGGCGTGCCGAACGTGACGATCGGGATCGGCGACCAGGTCGTCGTGACGATCTTCGAGGCGGCGTCCGGCGGCCTGTTCTCCGGCGATCCTGGAGCCTTGGGCGCGTCGAAGAGCGTCAGCCTCCCGGCGCAGCCGGTGGCGCGCGACGGCACGGTCTCCGTGCCCTACGCCGGGCGCGTGCAGGCCGCGGGCCGGACGCCGGAACAGGTGGCGCGGTCGATCGAGGGCGCGCTCAGGGACAAGGCGATCGAGCCGCAGGTTGTCGTCACGGTCTCGCAGAACGCCTCCACTTACGTGACCGTGGCCGGCGACGTAGGCGCGCCGGCGCGCGTGCCGCTAAGCCTGCGGGGAGACCGCCTGCTCGACATCATCGCGACCACCGGCGGATCGCGTGCGCCCGACTACGACAGCTTCGTCCGGCTGACGCGGGGCGGCCAGAGCGCGACGGTCAGCCTGGCGCGCATCGTGCGCGACCCGAGCCAGAACGTCTACGTGCGGCCGGACGACGTCGTCTACGTCTACACGGACCCGCAGACCTTCACTGCCTTCGGAGCGACCGCGCGGAACGCTTCCCTGCCATTCCAGACCGACCGGTTGACCCTGGCCGAGGCTGTCGGACGGGCCGGCGGCCTCCTCGACACGCGCGCCGACGCGCGCGGGGTCTTCGTGTTCCGCTACGAAGACCCGGAGGCGTACCGGCTGATCCACCCCGCCCTTCCCTCCGGCACCCCTCCGGCGCCGCCGCCTGAGGTCGCCGGCGTTCCCGTCGTCTACAAGCTCGACATGAAGGAGCCCGCCAGCCTCTTCGCGGCGCAGCGCTTCATCATGCGCGACAGCGACGTCCTCTATGTCTCGAACGCGGCGGGCGCCGACCTCCAGAAGGCGTTCCGCATCGTGTCGGGCACCATCGATACCGCCGGCTCGATCGACTCGCTGCGCAACCTCGCCGACTGATCCGGCATGCCCGGAACGCCGCCCTTCGCTGCGGCGTTCCGGTGGCGTTCCGGACCCTCCATTGACAGCACCGCGCGCGCGCGATGCGCACGGTCTCTGGCGCGAGGCGCCGTTGGAGGGACCGGTTTGGCTGCAAGCCCTGACGTCTTTCACCTCCTGATACAGCGGATCGGCTCGCGCGAGGCGACCATCGGCGTGATCGGGCTCGGCTACGTCGGGTTGCCGCTCTCCCGCGCGCTCGCCGGCACCGGCAATCGCGTGATCGGGTTCGATATCGACCCGAACAAGGCCGAGATGCTGAACGCGGGGCGCTCCTACATCGGGCACATTCCCGACGAGACCGTCCGCGAGATGCTGAAGCGCGGTTTCGAGGCCACGGCGGACATGGCGCGCCTCAACACCGCCGACGCGATCCTCATCTGCGTGCCGACCCCGCTCAGCCGCAACCGCGAGCCCGATCTGAGCTTCGTCACCTCAACCGCCGAGGCACTGACGCCGCATCTGCGCGAAGGGCAGCTCGTCGTGCTGGAATCGACCACCTACCCCGGCACGACCGACGAGGTCGTCAGGCCTATCCTTGAGGCGCGCGGGCTCCGCTCCGAGGACACGCTGTTCCTCGCCTACTCGCCCGAGCGCGAGGACCCGGGCTCCGGCTTCAACCCAACCCGCATTCCCAAGGTGATCGGCGCCGACGGGCCGAAGGCGGCGGAGGCCGCGGCGGCGCTTTACGCGCAGTTCGTCGAGCGCGTCGTACCGGTCTCCTCCACCCGGACCGCGGAGGCCGTGAAGCTGACGGAGAACATCTTCCGCGCCGTCAACATCGCGCTGGTGAACGAGCTGAAGCTCGTCTACGACGCCATGGGCATCGACATCTGGGAGGTGGTCGATGCCGCAAGCACCAAGCCGTTCGGGTTCATGCCGTTCTATCCCGGCCCCGGGCTCGGCGGCCACTGCATTCCCATCGACCCGTTCTACCTCACGTGGAAAGCGCGCGAGTACGAAGTGCCGGTGCGCTTCGTCGAGCTCGCCGGCGAGATCAACACCGCCATGCCGCGCGTCGTGGTCGACCGCCTCGCCGCCGCGCTCGACCGCGCGAGCGGCAGAGGCCTCAGAGGCGCGCGTGTGCTGATCGTCGGGCTCGCCTACAAGAAGAACGTCGACGACATGCGCGAGAGCCCGGCGCTGAGGATCATGGAACTCCTGGAGGAGCGCGGCGCGAGAGCCGACTACCACGATCCGCTCATTCCGCTGATCGGCCCCACGCGCCAGCACGGCACGCTCGCTGGCCGGAGATCGGTGCCGCTCGATGCGGCGGGCGTAGCCGGCTACGACGTCGTGGCGATCGTCACCGACCATGACGGCATCGAATGGGAGGCCCTGGTCGACGCCGCGCGCCTCGTCATCGACACGCGCAACGCAACGAAGCACGTGACGGCGAACCGCGAGCGCATTGTGAAGGCGTAGCAATCGCAGCCCGGATGGAGGGGCGAAACCGCGTAATCCGGGATCTTCCGAGAGAACCGCGAGGCCGGTCCCGCATTGCGCGCAGCCTGTCCTCGGGCCGGCCGAAGGCCGGACCCGGGGGCTCCATGCGGGCTACTTGCGTCTCGGCTCCTGCACCCACAGAAGGAGCGCCAGTCCTACCACGAAGAACGCGACGATCGTGGCGATACCGGCGCGCTGGCTGTCGAACGCCGCCGTGACGCCGGCCACCAGCGCCGGACCGAGGAAGGCCGTGGCCTTTCCCGAAAGCGCGTAGAGCCCGAAATAGGCGGCGCGGTTCTCCGGCGTGGTGAGGCGCGCCATCAGCGAGCGGCTCGCCGCCTGCGCGGGGCCGACGAAGATGCCGATCCCGATGCCCGCGACCCAGAGCCATGTCAGCGTCGTGGCGGCGACGGCAAGCAGCGATGCGCCGATCAGCCCGACGAGCGCGATGACGATGACGCGCTTCGACCCGAGCCAGTCGTCGAGCCATGCAAAGACGAGCGCTCCGACCCCGGCCGCCACGTTGAGCACGATTCCGAACGTCACCACCTCCGCCAGCTCCAGCCCGAACACGCCCGCCGCGTAAACCCCGCCGAACGCAAAGAGGGTAATGAGGCCGTCGGCGTAGATCATGTGAGCCAACAGATAGAGCGCCACCGGCCGGTTGGCAGGCAGCGTCGCCAGCGTGCGGCGGAGATCGCGAAGCCCGGTGCGGATGGCATGCGCCGCGCGCGACGTCCCCGCCCGCCGATCCGGCGTGAACAGGAACATCGGCACTGAGAACACCGCCAGCCACAAAGCCACCAGCGGGCCGATGATGCGCACATGCTCGGCCGCCTCCTTGTCGAGCCCGAAGGGAGGGACCTCCGGCCAGATGAAGACGACGAGCGCGACGACGAGCGCGGCGAGCCCGCCGGCATAGCCCAGCCCCCATGCCCAGCCGGACAACCGTCCGAGCCGCTCCTCCGGCACGATGTCGGGCAGGAGCGCATTGTTGAAGACGATCCCGAACTCGAAGCCGACAATCCCGATGACGACGCAGGCGAGGCTGAAGCCGATCCAGGCCGGCGACGGCTCGGCGAGCCACAACAGCGCCGACGCCGACACGCAGACCCAGGTGAAAGCGAACAGCCATGGCTTGCGACCGCCGCCGGTGTCGGCCACGGCCCCGAGGACAGGCGCAAGGAAGGCGATCAGGAGCCCGCTGCCGGCGATGGCGAAGCCCCAGAGCGCCTGGCCCTCGACCGCGTCCTTGACTATCGCCTGCTGGAAATAGGCCGGGAAGATGAAGGTGATGACGATCGTGGTGAACGGCGAGTTCGCCCAGTCGTAGAGCGCCCACGACCAGCGCCCGCGCCAACCCCCGCCTTCGCTCATCTGCCTTGACCTCAGTGCCGCGGCGGGCAATGTCGCCGCATTGTCCCACCCCTGCAAGAACATCGCGACCACAGGAGCGAGAATTGAAGAAGGCCGAGCAAAGGCTCCGCGAAGAGATCATCGAGAAGGCACGCTGGATGAACGCCAACGGCCTCAACCAGGGCACATCCGGCAACATCTCGGCGCGCTCGGGCGAGGAGATGCTCATCACCCCGAGCGCCGTCCCCTACGAGGAGATGGAGCCCGAAATGATCGCCGCGTTGCCGCTTGAGGGCGAATACGGCGCCTGGCGCGGTGACCTTCCGCCCTCCACGGAATGGCGCTTCCACCTCGATATCATGCGGGCGCGGCCGGAGGTCGGCGGGATCGTGCATGCGCATGCCACGTTCGCGACGGTGCTCTCCATCGCACGGCGGCCGATACCCGCCTGCCACTACATGATCGGGGTGTTCGGCGGCTCCGACATCCGATGCGCGGAATACGCGACCTACGGGACGAAGGCGCTGTCGGAAAATGCGCTGAAGGCACTGGAAGGACGCAGCGGCTGCCTGCTCGCCAATCACGGCATGATCGCGGCGGGAAGCGACCTCGGCAAGGCGATGTGGCTGGCGGTGGAGCTGGAGACCATCGCCAGGCAGTACTACTACTCGCTGCTGATCGGCGGCCCGGTCATCCTTCCAGACGCCGCCATCGACGAAGCGCGGAAGTCGATGGAGGGCTACGGGCTGCGCGAGAAATCGTCGAGGGCAAAGTAAAGAGATTGCTCAGCAGACGCTGCGGTGGCGCTCGACAATGGTCGAAAGCACCGTGTCGATCGGCCGCTTCCACCACTCCGTGGAGATGATCTCCACCTCG
>CAZMJQ010000163.1:0-7599 GCA_964566475.1 uncultured Propylenella sp.
CATGGACGGCGCTTCGAGCGGAAACGCGCAGGTCTCGTTGAATTGAAGGAAGGCGCCGCCCCCGTCCGTCACCATCACCCTGTCGCCGAGTCGGAGCCCGGTGTCGCCCGTGACGCGCGCGAAGCCGAGCCCGCGATCAACCAGGACGTTACCCGTGATGCCTGACAGCTGGGCAATGGATGGCGAATCACCAGCTGCGGCCATCGCGGACGCCGAAGAAAGCGCGATAGTCGCAGACACGACGGCAGACGCGGAGCGCCTCAACACCGAAGACCTATGCATCCCGACCATGTCGTAAGCCCCGCTCGCCGCAATGCCCTCATAGCGAGAATTGATTCTCTATCAACAACTTCGAATTGTCAATTGGCGAGCAGGTCGCGCGATACGATAGTGTTGCGCAATTGCCGCTGTGCGGCCGCGTCAGCGCGGCTTCAGGCGCATGCAGAGCGATCGGATCCACTCCGCGACCAGGGCCGTCCTGGCGTGCGGCGCCGCCTCCGCCTCAAGCGGAAGAGCCACCCAGCGCTGGACGGGAACACGCCGTCGACGGGACTTTCGCTTCGGTTGGACAGGCGACGGTCGAATAGCCGGGGCATTCGTACCTGGTCCCATGTTCCTTCCGGCTTCCCGCCACGCGCCCAACACGCGCTCGGCAAAGACGCTCTCCCAGTCGTCCCGGTTCTCGTCCGGATGCAGCCAGGTCATCAGCCAACGTATGTGCTCGCGCATCTCGCTCCGCGCCGCATCGGGGCGGACCCCCAGGACGCGGTAGCAGTTCGCTCCCGGCGCGAAATGAATCTGCTGAAGATAGAGAATGCACGCATCCCTGACCGCGTCGGGCCCGATCCCCGTGGCGCGGACGGTGTCCCGTAGGGTCTCCGGACAGCCCGCGGCGATGCGGATCACGACCAGGCTGTCGGGCGGCGTCGGACGCGTGCGCATGGCGTTGGCGAGCGTCGGCATGCGCGCCAGCTCGAGCGCCAGGTCGAGCGCCTCGCGCCTCTCGAGCATTATACGCGCTATGCCTTCTCAAGCTGCGTCACGGGCTCCTCCTCCAGTCTCGGCGTACTGGCGGAGCCGTACCCGTAGTAGTCGTTCTCGCCGCAACCGTAGCCGTACCCGTGGCCATATCCGTAGGTGTGCCCGACGTCGCGCGCATCGAACTTGCTGAGGAGCACGCCGACCATCTGGGCACGGGCGAAGCGCAGCCGCTTCAGCGCCCCTTTGGTCACGCCGCGGCGCGTCCGGCCCGCCTCCACCACCAGCAACGTGCCGTCGGCCACGCTCGCCAGCAGCGGAGCGTCGGCGATTCCCATGACCGGCGGACCGTCGATGACCACGATGTCGAACTTCTCGCTTGCGACCGACAGCAGGGAGCCCATCTTGGGGCCGGCGAGCAGCTCTGCCGGGTTCGGCGGCAACGGGCCGCACGCCATCAGCGTCAGGCCCTCATGCTCCGTATTCTGGAACACGCCCGAGGGGAGCGCGTTCCCGGTCAGATAGTTCGAAAGCCCGGCGGAAGCCGTGAGGTCCATCGTCCGGTGCAGCGACGGATTGCGCATATCGCCGTCGATCAGGAGCACCTTCTGGCCGAGCTGCGCGAAGTTCCTGGCGACGGCAAGCGCGGTCGTGGACTTGCCCTCGCTGGGGCGCGAGCTGGTCACCAGCAGCGTGCGCGGCGCGCCATTCGGGGTGGAGAACTGGATGGCGGTGCGCAGCGAGCGATAGGCCTCCGAGAGGGGCGACCGCGTGTCCGAAAGCGCCTTCGCCAGGGCTTCCGGGCTCTGCGATTGCGGGATGATGCCTAGGACCGGGAGGCCCAGCCCGGCCTCGACCTCCTCGGGGACCTTGAACGTGTCGTCGAGGAACTCCATGCCGAATGCGGCCATCCCGCCGCAGAGGAGCCCGAAGGCGAACGCGATCGCCAGATTCTTGGAAAGCCGCGGTTTGAACGGGGCGCCGGGACGCACGGCGGCGTCCACGATAGAGACGTTGTTGGTGCCCACGGCTCCTGCGACGCCCACTTCCTTAAAGCGCTGCAGCAGGCCGTCATAGAGCTCGCGGTTCGTGTCGACCTCCCGCTGCAGGATGCGGTACTGGATGCCGCGGCTCTCCAGGTCCAGCACTTCCGCCTTCAGCGTCTCGAGCTCCTGCTTCAGGCTCTCCTGCTGCGCCAGAAGCGCCTCGTGATCGGCCCGGAGCGATTGCCGCACGACCGCCACGGATTCCCCGATCTGGCGGTCGATCTCCCCGATCCGCGCCTGCAGCTTCAGCATCTCGGGGTACTCCGGCTTGAAGAAGCTCAGCTTGTCCTGGTACTCGGCAGCCAGCTCGGCCTTCGTCTCGCGCATCCTGCCGATCGATTCGTCTGCAAGGATCTGCGGCAGGGCAAGAGCGCCGGTACTCTCCGCCTGCTCCAGGAGCTGCGCGGCCTTCAGCCGCTCGCGGCTCGTCTCGGCGAGCTGCCCGTTCAGCGCCACGAGGTTTGCCGAGACGAGGCTCTTGCGCTCGTCGACGTTGACGATCCGCTGCTCCTGGGCATAGGCGACCAGTTCCGCTTCCGAATCCTCCAGCTTGAGCTTCAGCTCCTTCAGCCGCTCTTCCAGGAATCCGCGCGCATAGGACGACGCATCGAACCGCCGCTCCAGCGTAAGCGCCACGAAGGTGTCGGAGACCGAGTTGACGATGCGCTGCGACCACCCGGGATCGGGGTCGTCGAAGCTCAGGCGCACGACTCGCGACGACCCCACGGGCTGGACCGACAGGCCGCCGATCAGTTTGTGGACCGCCGTACTCTGGAGGTCCGCGACATCTGTGTCCTGAGCCCGGGCTTCGTCGCTTGCCCGGAAGATGCCGACTGCCGCGCGCCGGAGTCGCGACCAGAGCGAGACCGCGTCCTGGCGTGCGAACGCCTCCAGGTCCGCAACGCCAAGATTCGAAACCACCTGCTCCGCCAGTGAACGGCTCTTCAGAATCTCGTACTGCGTGGCATAGAAAGCCGCCTCGCTGCCGATATCGGTCTGGACCTCCTGCACGTTGAGGATCTTCGCCGGCTCGCGGTCGATCTGCATGGTCGCGCTGGCGCGATAGATCGGCGTCGACAGAAGCGTGACCAGAAGACCAACGCAGACGAAGAAGCCGGTGATTCCAAGCACGACCCAGCGATGGCGGAAGAGTATCCAGAAGTACCGCCACAGGTCGTGAACGAAGTTGCTCTCCTCCTGCAGACCGTAGCCGGACACCGCGTCGGAGTAGCCGGCGGGCGGCGGGGTCCACGGCACAGGCTGGCTGTCGGGCGCAAGAGCCGGCATCCGCTCCTGCGGCGTGCCGTCCCAGCCGTTGCGGTCAGGCTGATCGTTCATGCCGCATCCCGCGCGTTACCGGTGGAGTTCATCGCCATCAGAGCAGCAGCGCGCTGAAGAGCCCGAACACCGGAATGTTCTGCCGGACGCTGCCGAGGGCGCTGCGGAATCCCGACTCGTCCACCACCACGATGTCGCCGCCGTGCAGGACAGGATCCTCCGCCTTTCCGGTGCGAATCGCCGCAAGGTCGAACTTCGCCGCCATGCGCTTCTGCTGCACGGTGCGAAACACCAGGATGCCGCGTGGATCGGCGGTCTCCTTCAGGCCGCCCGAGAGGGCGATCGTCTGCAAGAGGGACGTCGGGCCAGCGAGCGTCACCATGCCCGGCTTCGTCACCGCTCCTTCGACGGTCACTCTCCGGCTCGTCGCCTCCTTCGCGAAAACGCTCACCTGTGGAGACTGTAGATATCGCTCCACAAGCTTCTGGGCGATCTCGTCCTCCAACTCGGCAATGGTCTGCCCTCCGGCGGCGACATTGCCGATCAGCGGCAGGGCGATCTCGCCGCTTGCGCTGACCTGCACCGTCTTGCTCAAGTCCGGTACCTGGAAGACGGAGACCTCCAGCACGTCGGACGGTCCGATCCGGTACTCCGCCACCGCCGCGTTCGGAATGGAGGCGAGAATTTCCGGCGCGGGTAAGTCCTGCGTCCGCTGTACGGCACTAGTGCCGCTCCCCGAGCCGGATGCGGAACAGCCGGCCAGCGCCGCGGCGAGCGCTACAACAGCTCCAAGTCTCGCCGCCCGGCCCGCCCGCACCATCGCTCGTCTAGGTCCTTGCAACCCGTTCTCCGCGGGCCGCCCGTTCCTGCCGGAGCGGCGGCCACGATTGCTCCTTTAGGTTTATATCATTCATAATACCCGCTTGACGCGTATGTACCAAGTGCCAGGCTTCCTCCTCACCGACAATCTCCGCCGCTCCCTGAAACGCGGCGGAGAGAAGCGGGGGACGGCGGTCCGGATCGTGCGCGTCGGATGCGATGATGTGAGCCAGCCCGTCCTCCAGCATGCGCACACAGAGGGCGCGCGCACGCCGCCCGAAGCGCCCTAGCAGGGAGCCGCCCGTCAGCTGCATCCAGCAACCGTGCCGCACGAGGCGCTCGATGAGCGCGTATTCGCGCTCGGGCCACCCTAGCCTTTCCGGGTGCGTGATAACGGGCACGTAGCCGGCGCTGACGAGGTCGAATACAATCGATTCGAAGCGCGGCGGAACGATTCCCTGCGGCGGCTCGAGGAGGAAGTAGCGGGAGTCCGCAAGCGTCGCTACCGTCCCGCTGCGGATGCCTCCGACGAGATGCGGCGCCAGGTGCACGTCCGCGCCGGTGGTCAACGCGAGGGGGATGCCTGCTCTGTGCAGCGCGTCCTGAAGCTCTGCGACGGCCGCGCGAATGGCGGGGCCGGTGTTGTTATAAACACCCGGCAGGATGTGTGGCGTACACGCAATGACGGAGATCCCGTCGGCCGCCGCCATGCGGGCCATCTCCAGCGACTCGCCAAGGCTTGTCGCGCCGTCGTCGATCCCGGGAAGCAGGTGGCAATGAAGATCGATCAACGAGCTAAACCCGGTGAGCACGCCGCATGCACTCAAAGCCGAAAGGCACGGTGGGCCGCCGCTCCATACACAACCTTACGACGAATCACTGTATCACACTATCATTTCGTGCATAGGGCGACGGAAGAGTGGCGTAGCCCGGGAGGCTCGCGTATTCGTTGGGCCGGCGGGGGCGCCCATCTTCTCGACCCGGCGGGACGGGCAACACGATGAGCATTGAGCAGACCGGAAGCGAAGCGGCCTTTCCCGGCCGGCGTCGCGCCCTCAGCCTGTCTTGGGCGCTTCGGCCGCTTTACGGTGTCTATGAGCGGTGGCTCGTACGCCAGATCGCGGACGGTCCCGTCCCCCGCCACGTCGGCCTCATCCTCGACGGCAACCGGCGCGAAGCGCGCCGCTGGGGAATAACGGACCCCGCCGAGATTTACCTCACGGGCGCGGACCGGCTGGACGCGGTGCTGAAATGGTGCAGCGAGCTCGCGATCCCGGCCGTGACGCTCTGGGTGTGCTCCACCGACAATCTCGGGCGGGCCACCGACGAGGTGGAAGGAATCCTCGGCGCGATCGAGTCGAAGATGCGACGGCTGGCGGAAGACCCGCAGATACACCACCGCCGCGTCCGGGTCGCCGCGATCGGTTGCCTGAAGCTTCTGCCGCATTCCACGCTCGAGGCGATCCGAGTCGCGGAGGCGGCGACCGCGAAGTATGAGGGCATGCGGCTCACGATCGCCGTCGGTTACGGCGGGCGCCAGGAGATTACGGATGCCGTGCGCTCGCTGCTTCACGAGAAGGCCGAGCAAGGCGCCTCGCTGACCGAGGCTGCCGAAAGTCTCACGCCCGACGCGATCGGACGGCACCTTTACCTGTCGGGACTGCCCGACCCCGACCTCATCATCCGCACCAGCGGCGAGATCCGCCTATCGGGATTCCTGCTGTGGCAGAGCGCGTATTCCGAGTTCTATTTCTGCGACCTCAACTGGCCGGCTTTCCGCAGAGTCGACTTCCTGCGCGCCATCCGCGCGTTCCAGGACAGGCAAAGGCGCCACGGCCTGTAGCGCCGCCCGCGACGCCGTAGCGCTCTGCGATTTTCGGAAAAGGTCTGGCCCGGCGCCTGTCCGGGTCGCCGCCTGGCGCCGTCAAGCTCGAGGCGGATGCGCAGCGCCAGCTTCTCGAGCACGTCCTCGCTCGCGGACACGATTGCGCGCCCCTCCTCCGTCGCGATCACGAGAACGCCGATCCCGGCGTTCACCCGAACGTCGATATCGGTGGAGTCGCATTCGAAGACGACATCCGCGGCCATATAAGCCCCGCGCTGTGATGCGGTCGTGAGGCCGCACGATCGGATGTCCGTTCTGTTTACGTCAACTACAGCCGGACCGGCGCCCAAAGCCGCAGAAGAGCCGCAGCACGCAGGCCGTTGGTAGCGCGGCAGCGCGCTGGTATATGATGTACTTCAAAGTTGGGTCACAGACCTCGAAGGCCTTGACATGACTCCGGAGAGGGGATTCAGGGGATCGTCGGGCCGGAGCCGGCCCGACCGCGCCGGCGAGCGCGAACGCCAGCCGGGGACCATGCCGTTCGGCGAGCGGCGCGAAGTGACCGCGCTCTGCTACGACCTCATCGATTCCACGAAGCTGCTGGCGCATCTGGACCTCGAAGATTTCCAGGACCTGATCTCCGGCTTTCAGGAGCGCGCTGGCGCCGCCGTGCGGGCATACGGCGGATCGGTCCGCGAGACGCTCGGCGACGACGGCGGAATGGCCTTCTTCGGCTATCCGCTGCCGATGGAGGACAGCGCCACGGAGGCGATCCAGGCGGGGCTGGAGATCGTGCAGGCCTGCCGCGAGCTCGCCGCTCGGTCGGGCAGCGTCGACCTGCACGTCCGGGTCGGCATCGCGACCTCGGAGGTCATCGTTCAGGACGCGAAGGGCAGCACCGATGCGGTGGTGGTCGGTTTCGCTCCCGCGCTCGCTTCGCGGCTTCAGGCGCTCGCGCCGCCCGACACGGTCGTCGTCTCGGAGAGCACACGCGCCGCGGCCAGGCGGCACTTCGCCTTCCAGCATCTTGGAACGCGCACGCTCAAAGGCCTGGACGAGGCGCTTCCGATCTGGAGCGTCAAGCGCCGCAGCATCGGCCCCAGCCGCTTCTTCGCTTCCGGGAAGCTGCGCACGCGCATGATCGGGCGCGACGCAGAGCTGGGGGAGGCGCTGAAATGGTGGGACGAAGCGGCTGCCGGGTGCGGGCAAGCGCTCGTCGTCGAAGGTGAGGCCGGCATTGGAAAGTCCCGTATGCTGCACGAGATATTGCGCGGCACGCGCGGCCGTCGCGGGCGCGTCCTGCTCTTTCAATGCTCGCAGCGGGGAATGGACTCCGCGCTCGCGCCGCTCATTGATGTCGTCCGCTCGGCGTCCGGGGCAAGCGAAGTGGGCGGCGAGTTGACCCTGAAGCAGGTCAGCCAGCTGATGCATCGCGAGGGCATACACGAGGCGGACGTCATCGAGATGATCGCCTTCGCGACGGGCGCCGCGGTCCAGTCGGTCAGGATCGCCGGGGAGACAGGTCATCAGCGAATCCGCGACAGGGTCATCTGGGCAATTCGGCGCTGCATCGACACCTGGTGCGAGCAAGGCCCGGTCATCATCGGGGTCGAGGACCTGCACTGGGCCGATCCGACGTCGCAGGACGTGCTG
>CAZMJQ010000164.1:0-4640 GCA_964566475.1 uncultured Propylenella sp.
GGCGGCGGCCGGGCTGGCGCTTGCGCTCGTCACGCCCTGGCCGCTTCTGGCGGTGGCGGGCTTTGCTCTCGTCGGGCTGGGGCTCGCGAACCTCGTGCCGGTCTTCTTCGGCGCGGCGGGGCGCATTCCTGGGCAGGGCGCGGGCGCGGCGATCGCCGCGGTCGCCACGATGGGCTATTCCGGCTTCCTCCTCGGTCCGCCGGTCATCGGCATCGTGGCGGACGCCACCAGTCTCAGCCTCGCGCTGGGACTGATCGTGATGGCGTGCCTGGCGATCGGCGTCTCGGCGGGAATCGTGCGACGAGCGGGCGGCTCGGTTTAGAGACGAGCGTCGCATCGCGGGGGGCCGTAGTGGTTACATTCGGGGAGCCCGCGGGTCGGGATCGCTAGCGTCCCGCCTGAGCGGACGCTAACGACGCGGCGCCGGGGCATGGGATCAGCCGCGTCTGATCGCCGCCCCGGTCGAGCGGGGTGCGGGAGCTTCACTCTGGAGGAGATGGGGACGCTATGATTGAGTCGATCAGCCGCGTAGCCGCCTGGACGAGGTGTCGCGGCGGGCCGGAGGCCGGTCGGCTGGTCAGAAGGGCAGTCGCGCGTTTTCCTTGACCTCCCTCATGACGAAGAAGGTCCGGGTGTTCCGGACGCCAGGGAGGGCGATCAGGGTCTGGCCCTGCAGCTTGTTGAAATCTGTTATGTCGCGGGCGCGGATCTTGAGGAAATAGTCGAACTCGCCCGCCACCAGAATGCAGTCGAGGATCTCCTTCACCTTCAGCACGGCCGCTTCGAAGGTGTAGCGGCTGTCAGGCGTGGAGCGGTCGAGCATGACGCCGATCATCACGAGGGCGCCCAGACCGACCGAAGCGGGCGCGACCTCCGCCCGGACCCCGGTGATGTGGCCTTCGTCGAACAGCCGGCGCGTCCGCCGGTGACACGTGGCGGGGCTGACGCCCACGCGCGCCGCGAGCTCGGCATTCGTCAGCCGGCCCTCTGCATGGAGGGCGCGCAGAATCTTCATATCGATCCGGTCCAGGCCATCGACGGAAGGATCTTTCATATTCTTTCCTGACTTGAGGTGATCTCTCTCAATTCTATCCAATGAATGACTTCGAACGCAAATCAGGAAACAAAGTTAGAGAGCACCTTTCGCGCGATTTTTTCTAGGATTGGCTTCTCCGCAAGAGAAGGACTAGCGCCATGATCAACACCATCCGTACCACTGCCGCCGCGGCGACGGCCGCCGGCCTTATGAGCTTCGCACAGGCGACGCCTTTGCAGGCCATTCCGGACGTCCAGACGGTTCGAAACGTCGTGCTGGTGCACGGCGCCTTCGCCGACGGTTCGGGATGGCGCGGCGTCTACGATGATCTGACCGCGCGGGGCTATCGCGTCACCATCGTGCAGAATCCGCTCACATCGCTTGCCGACGATGTTTCGGCGACGATCCGGGCGCTGGACCGGCAGGACGGCCCGGCGATCCTGGTCGGCCACAGCTGGGGCGGAACCGTCATCACGGAAGCGGGCGTCCACTCGAATGTCGCCGGGTTGGTCTATGTCTCAGCGCTGTCGCCCGACGCCGGCGAGACGACGGCCCAGCAATACGAAGGCTTCACCACGCCGCCGGAGTTCGTCATCGACGCCCACAGCGACGGCTTCGGGTTCCTGAACCCGGAGCAGTTCAAGGCCGGCTTTGCCGCCGACGCAAGCGATGCGGACGCCGCGTTCCTGCGCGATTCCCAGGTTCCCATCGCCTTGTCGGCCTTCGAAACCAGGCTTCAGAACGCCGCATGGCGGACGAAGCCGAGCTGGGCCGTCATCGCCACGCAGGACAAGGCGTTCGATCAGAAGATGCTGCAGGCGATGGCCGAGCGCATCGGCGCCAATGTTACGGAGGTTGAAGCCAGTCACGCGGTCTTCATGACCCGGCCGAAGATCGTCGCCGACACGATAGACAAGGCCGCCCAGGATGCCACGGCCACGGCCGCGGCGCGCTGACGACAGCGGTCCGCGATCGGTGAAAGCAGAACCCGTGAGAAAAGGGAGACCGTTTTAGCAATCGACCCGGCACGCAGGCAGACGCTGGTAGTGGGCACGAACCTGCTCCTCGCCACGGTGCCCCCCACCTGGGCGGTCGCAGCAACTCTTCCCAAGCAAGCAGAAGGAGCTTCTTTCATGACAAACGGCTTTGCGACGACGCAGGACGGAGTCCGCATCTATTACAAGGACTGGGGCCCCAAGGACGCGTAATCGTCAAAAACCACCCGAACTCCTTCCGCGATACCGAGCTGAGGCAGGTTCTGGACGAACAAGTCGTTGATGAGATCGTGATCGTCGGCGCGATGAGCCACATGTGCGTTGGCGCAACTGCGCGTGCCGCTACCGACGTAGGCTACGACACGATCATCGTGCACGATGCCTGCGCCACGATGGGCCTTGAGTTCGGCGGCGTGAAGGTTCCGGCTGAGCATGTCCACGCTGCCAACATGGCGGCGCTCGCGTTCGCGCATGGCAAGGTCATCTTTACCTCCGAAGTCGTCGCAAACGGATAGTTGCCGCCAGGCGGGGCAGCCGGGCGCTGAGCTGTTTCGTAGTTATGCCGGGCTGCCAATGTCCGCTGGTCGAGTCTTGAGCGGTTGGCGCCCGCCCGCGACCTCCGGAATAGGCCGTCAGCTAATTCCCCGAGATGTATCTACGGTAAAAAAATGGCGCGCCGGAGAGGATCCGGCATCGTGCGCGGGACGGTCTAGACGGCGGGGCGCGCCGGG
Organism: uncultured Propylenella sp.; assembly: GCA_964566475.1. Lineage (GTDB taxonomy): Bacteria > Pseudomonadota > Alphaproteobacteria > Rhizobiales > Afifellaceae > DASWJZ01. The sequence goes on from CAZMJQ010000164.1 coordinate 2,763, forward strand.
GAGGCGGCGCGCCGCTCACTTCTCCCCGCCTTCTTCGCCCTTCCCGTCCGGCGCGGAGATCGTCGCGCCGCAACTCAGGCAGCGGTGCAGGTCGAAATCCACACTCTCCGGATCGGACCTCTCTCCGACCATCGACGTCCCGCAGACCGGGCATCGGAGGGGATATGTCGGCCTGTGGACCTGTTCCATGCTGGGCAGCCCGTGCTGTGCGCTGGGCCGATCCTGGCGGGGAGCGGTCAGGCCGGCCTTGATCCGGATCAAGGACCCGAGAACGCGGCATCGCCCCGCCGGCGCGGCTTCTCCTTGCCTCTCCCGCTTCGCTTGGCTATATGACCGCTGCCGGGTCGCCCGGCTCGGGCTCTCAGGCCCAGGGCATGCCGTGGCGACCCAGAATGCTCAATCCGAGCTTCCGATCGGACGCCGCCGACGAGGCGGCGGCTCGCGTTCCTGAAGGAGAGCAAAATGCCCAAGATGAAGACCAAGTCGGGCGCCAAGAAGCGCTTCAAGGTGACCGCCAGCGGCCGGATAAAGGTGGCGCAGGCGGGCAAGCGTCACGGGATGATCAAGCGGACTCCGAAATTCATCCGCCAGGCGCGTGGGATGTCGGTCCTCTCCGCTCAGGACGAGGCGATCGTCAAGATCTACATGCCCTATCACCGCTGATTCCCGTTTCCCGATCATCTTCAAGGAGTTTCCGCCATGGCGCGCGTCAAACGCGGCGTGACCTCTCACGCCAAGCACAAGAAGGTTCTGAGGGCCGCCAAGGGCTTCTACGGCCGCCGCAAGAACACCATCCGCATCGCCAAGCAGGCGGTGGAGAAGGCGCAGCAATACGCCTACCGTGACCGCCGCAACAAGAAGCGCACCTTCCGCGCCTTGTGGATCCAGCGCATCAACGCAGCGGCGCGCGCGGAAGGCCTCACCTATGCGCGCATGATCGACGGCCTCGCCAAGGCCGGGATCGAGGTCGACCGTAAGGTGCTCGCCGACCTTGCCGTGCATGAGCCCGCCGCCTTCGCGGCGCTTGCCGGCCAGGCCCGGGACGCGCTCGCCTACCTCAAGGACAAGACGCCGGGCGAGTTCGAGAGGGCGGTCGGGGCGTAGACTCGCCTTCAAGTGTCGACAAGCCCGGGCTTGACCGGGGCATTCATTCCGCTACCCGTGCCGCCTGACGGGATCAGACGCCGTGCAGGACACGCCCACCTCCGACCTGGCTTCGCTGAAAGCCGACATAACCGCCGCCATCGACGCGGCGGAGGACGAGCGCGCACTTGAAGAGGTGCGCGTCGCCGCGCTCGGCAAGAAGGGCTCCATCTCCGAGCGCCTGAAGGGCCTCGGCCGGATGAGCCCCGAGGAGCGCAAGACCGCCGGGGCGGCGCTCAACGCGCTCCGCGACGAGATCGCCGAGACGCTCGAAGCCCGCCGCGCCTTACTCGCCGACGCGGCGCTGGCGGAACGTCTGAAGACGGAGACGGTCGACGTCAGCCTGCCGGCGCGGCCGGAGGCCCAGGGCAGCGTGCATCCGGTCACCCAGGTCTGGCAGGAGGTGATCGCCATTTTCGCCGACATGGGCTTCTCGGTCGCCGAGGGGCCGCATATCGAGACCGACTGGTACAATTTCGGCGCGCTGAACATCCCGCCGGAGCATCCCGCGCGGCAGGAGATGGACACGTTCTACCTGAAGCCGCGCCCCGACGGCACGCGCATGGTGCTGAGAACCCACACCTCGCCGGTGCAGATCCGCACCATGGAGACGCAGCCGCCGCCGATCCGCATCATCGCGCCCGGCCGCACGTTCCGCTCCGATTCCGACCAGACGCACACCCCGATGTTCCATCAGGTGGAGGGCCTCGTCATCGACGAGACCACGCATCTCGG
>CAZMJQ010000165.1:0-2857 GCA_964566475.1 uncultured Propylenella sp.
GCAGCGGTGCGCTCGGCGCGCTCGCGCGCGATCTGCCGCTCGATGAGCTCCAGCGCCTCGTCCTTGCGCCCGGAGTTCCACAGCGCGAAGGCGAAGCGCTCGAAGGCGTCCTCCGGCTGGCCCTTCATCCGGTCCGCGAGGATCGGCGGGGCCGGCGCGTCGGCGATCACCGCCGGGAGGTTGCGGATTTCGGTCGGAGCGCCGCGCTCTGCGTCGCCCGTGCCCGGGTTCTGGTCCGTTGCGTTGGTCAAGGCCGCTCTCTCCCGAAGACCCTCAACTGTGCGATCAAACGACGCGATTGGGCCAAGCTTATGGCGAAAAACCAGCACAGGCGAGATGAACTGTGGATGAACGACAACGGCCTGCCGTTCAAGCGGGCTTTCGGCGCGCGCGGCGCGGACGCTTCGCGGGCCATCCGACGAGGCGCTTTTCCAGCGTCTCCACCGGCCAGTCGCGCTCGCTCACCGTGCGGCCCCTGACGGAGACGCCAGCTTCGTGCACGCTCTGGCGGTCGCCGGAGACGAGGTGGTGCCACCAGTAGAGGTCGCGCCCCTCCGCCACGAGGCGGTAGGCGCAGGTGGGCGGCAGCCAGGAAAGCGTGCGCACGCTCTCAGGATCGAGCTGGATGCAGTCGGGGACCACGGCGTGACGGTTCGCGTAGTCGCTGCAGCGGCAGGTTTCGCCGTCGAGCAGGCGGCAAGCGACGTCGGTCCAGGCGATGTCGCCGGTATCCACGTCCTCCAGCTTGTTGAGGCAACAGCGCCCGCAGCCGTCGCAGAGGGATTCCCACTCCGCGTCGGTCATCTCCTCAAGCGGCTTGCGCCGCCAGAAGGGCTCCTCGTCCATGACGGCGCATATAGCGCGTTGCGGAGCTGTCCGCTGCCTCAAAGCAGGGACGCCGCGGCGGCGCGGTAGAATCGTTAACGTTCCCACTCGTTAACGTTAACGCGCTCTTAATCGCCGCCGGGCCCAACTCATGGCGATGATTCTCCGATTGTGAACGGGTCGGCGTGATGGACAAGAAGCGACACGAGTTCCTGACGACGATGGTGACGATCCTGGGCCGGCTCAGCGAGACCAGCACCTCCAAGGGCGAGCCGCTGCTTGCCTCCATGCTGGCGCTGGCGAAGAAGGAGGCGGAGGACGCGCTCCGCCATGCCTGCGACCTCGACAAGCTTGCGGCGGAACGCATGCAGCGCTCGGCGATGCACAGCTGGCGTGCCTGCGACCGGGAGGTGGCGGCGGTGGCCGAGCCGCAACGGGCGGAGCAGGCGGCGTAGAGCGGCTGCCCGGCCGGTGCCAAGAGCAGTCGATCTCGTTGCTACGACTGGCCCGCGACGCGCCGGCTCAAGGTTATCCCCGGTCCGACCTGGCATGCTATAGACCCCGGACAGCGGCGCTCGCTTAGCGGAAGGCGAGCAAGCCGCCCGACAGATGCTCCTCCACCAACGCGGCGACGTGGCCGTCGCGCGCGGAGCCGGACTTCTCGCCCATCACCACGATGATGAGGTGGCGGTTTCTGCGTTTGACGGAGGCGGCGAGGTTGTAGCCGGAGGCGCGGGTGTAGCCGGTCTTCATGCCGTCCAGGCCGGCGACCTTGCCGAGCAGCTTGTTGGTGCTGGTGTAGCGCTGCCCGCCGTAGGAGAACGATTCCGTCCCGAAGATGCGCGCCTCGCGCGGGAAGCGCGATCTGAGCGCGATCGCGAGCTTGGCCATGTCGCGCGCGGTCGTGACCATGGCCGGGTCGGGCAGGCCGCTCGCATTGCGGAACACGGTCGAGTGGAGGCCGAGCGCGCGCGCCTTGGCGGTCATGCGCTGCGCGAACGCCCCCTCCGAGCCGGCGATCGCCTCCGCGATCACCACCGCGACGTCGTTGGCGGAGCGGATCGCCACCGCCTTGACGGCGTCGTCGACGCTGATGGAGGAGCCGGCCTTCACGCCGAGCTTGGAGGGCGGCTGGCGCGCCGCGTTGACCGACACCGGCAGCGCGTCGCGCCTGGAGAGCCGGCCCGCGTCGATCTCCTCGAAGAGGAGGTAGAGCGTCATCATCTTGGCGAGCGAGGCGGGGTGGCGGCGCGCGTCGGCGTTCTCGGCGTAGAGGACCTGGCCGGTCCCCGCGTCCATGACGATCCCGGCGTAGCGCGGGTCGCCGATGGCGCGCTGCTCCGCGTAGGCGAGGGAGGGGATGTCGAGATCGCGCGACGCGGAGCCGGCGCCGCCGGACTGGCAGCCGGCGACGAGCATGGCGGCGAGGAGGCAAAGGAGGAGTCTGGTGCGCAAGGGGGCCCGCCGGGGTTCGATTCCGGGCCACCCTAGCGGCTGCGGTTAACGATTCAACCAACGTGGCCTTCACGAAGGCCGGAGGGCGGCGATTCTCCTGTCCCTCCTCTTGTCGTCACCCTGGACGGTGCGGGGCGTAGGCCCGTCGCCGATCCGGGGTCCAGCGAAGAGCCGGCGCGGAACGCGCCGCTTTGCTTTGAGGCGGCGCGGTGAAGAACGGCGCTTCGCGAGTCTTATGCTGGATACTGGGTCGCGCGATGGCGCTGCGCGCCACGCGGCCCGGCATGACGACAGAGGGGAGGGTGGTCCCCGGGGCGCCGGGCGGCCCTCCCGTCTCGTCGTCACCCCGGACGGTGCGGAGCGGAAGCCCCGTCGCCGATCCGGGGTCCAGCATGAAGAGCGGCGCGGAACGCGCCACTTTGCCTTGCAGCGGTGCAGCGAGATGCGGCGCTTCGCGAGCCTCATGCTGGATACCGGGTCGCGCGATGGCGCTGCGCGCCACGCGGCCCGGCATGACGACGGAGAGGTGCCTGCCAGCTGGGAGACCTGCTACACATTGAACTTGAACAGCATCACA
>CAZMJQ010000166.1:0-2732 GCA_964566475.1 uncultured Propylenella sp.
CGCGTCAACCACCTCCGGGCCGGCGGCGCGGCGGCGCAGGAAGCGTCCGAGCTCGGCATTGTCGAAGTGGTAGGCGAAGGCATAGGGGCTGACGGGCGTCAGGTCACCGTCCCTGCCCCGCTTGTAGGGGCTGAGCTCGCCTTGCATCAGCATGTCGAAGAGATGCAGCCCGGCGACCGGCCGGCCGGCGGCGATCTCGTAGACGTTGAGGAACTGCGAGCCTCCGGCGCCCTGCACCTGCTGGTGCGGCTCGTCGAGCGGCCCCTGGTAGGTGTAGCCGACCCGACGCCAGTCCTTGTGGCGGATGCCGAGCTTGATCGATCCGCGCGTCTCGCGGAGGAAGGTGAGCGGATCGATTCCGAGATGCTGAAGCACGAAGCTCAGCACGACGGTCGACGCCTCGCCGACGCCGATCACCGGGATCCTGCTCGACTCCACGACGGTCACCTTCAGCGCCCGGCGCTTCTGCCGCGCCGTCTCGCCCAGCATCATCGCCGCGAGCCAGCCTGACGTTCCGCCGCCGACGATGACGAGATGCTTCATGCGCACGGACTCATTCGTTTCCCGACCATCGTTCCATCACTCAAGAATATCGCACACGTACCGCGCATCGGATGACTTTTCAGGCCCGCTGCCGCTCTTGCAGCGGCGGCGCGGCATCGGTTCCTCCCCCATCTCACGATGGGGGAGGAACCGGTCGTGCCGCGCGTCCTTGGACTCCCGGACCGAGCTAAGCCACGCGGCGCTTCCTTTCGCCGCGCGTCCAGGCCGGCAGCCACTTTTCGTGCGCGGCGATGAGATCGTCGACCAGCGACCATATCTGGTTGAGGTCGAGCTCGGCGGCGGTGTGCGGGTCCATCATCGCCGCATGGTAGATGTGCTCGCGGCTCTCCGTCATCAGCGCGCGCACAGTCAGCTCCTGGACGTTGAGGTTGGTGCGGATCAGCGCGGTCAGCTGCGGCGGCAGCTCGCCGATATGCGTCGGCTGAATGCCGTTCCGGTCGACCAGGCACGGCACCTCCACCGCGCAATCGTCCGGCAGCGGCGCGATGGCGCCGTTGTTGCGCACGTTGCCGTAGATGACCGAGGGCTCGCCGGTCCACATGGAACTCATGATCGAAGAGGCGTATTCGTGGCTCGCCCCGACCTCGATCCTCTCGGCCTTGCGGTACTCCTCTGCCTGGCGCTCCCAACGGGCGATCTGCTCCACGCAGCGCTTCGGATACTCGTCGAGCGGGATGCCGTAGTCCTCGATGAGGTCCGGCCGGTCGCGCTTGATGAACCACGGCGTATATTCGGCGAAATGCTCCGAGCTCTCCGTCACGAAATAGCCGAGGCGCGTCAGCATGTCGTAGCGCACCTTGTTGGGGCAGCGTGGGTTCCAGCCCGGCTTGGGCGCGCGCCCCTCGCGATAGGCCTTCAGCAGGTCCGGGTAGAGGTCGCGATAGGACCCGTCGTCCATGATCTCCTCGAATTTCAGGTAGAACGCCATGTGGTTGATGCCGGCGGCGCGGTAGCGGATGCGGTCGAGGGGAATGTCGAGGTCGTTGGCGAGCTCACGGGCCGTGCCCTGCACCGAGTGGCAGAGCCCCACCTGCCGGACCGCCGGATATTTCGCGGTGATCGCCCAGGTGTTGATCGCCATCGGATTGACGTATTGCAGAAGCACCGCTTGCGGGCAGACGGCTAGCATGTCCTCGCAGATGGCCCAGAGGTGCGGCACCGTCCTCAGGCCCCGCATGATGCCGCCGACGCCGAGCGTGTCGGCGATGGTCTGGCGCACGCCGTATCGCTTCGGCACCTCGAAGTCGGTCACGGTCGCCGGCTCGTAGCCGCCGATCTGGAACGCGACGACGACGAAGTCGGCGCCGTCCAGCGCCTCGCGCTGGCTCGTCGTGGTCTCGACCGTGGCATGCGCGCCGAGCGTGGAGATGAGCTTGTTGGCGACGACCGCGGACTCGGCAAGCCGCTGCTCGTTGACGTCCATGAGCGCAAGCTGGGCGCCGGCGAGCGCGGGGCGCTGCAGGGCATCGCCGACGATGTTCTTCATGAACACGGTCGATCCGGCTCCGATGAAGGCGATCTTTGGGGTAGTAGGCACGTAGTCCGTCTCCGTAAATCAGTGCGTCGTTGAAGATCAGGCGGCGATTTCGAACGCGGCCTTGACGAGCCGCTCGGTGTAGGCGGTCTTGGGGCGCGTCAGCACTTCGTTGACCGGACCCTGCTCCACGATCCTGCCGTTCTGCATGACCATGACGCGGTGGCAGAGCGCACGCACGACCTTGAGGTCGTGCGAGATAAACAGGTAGCTCAGTCCCTTCTCGTCCTGCAGCTTGCGCAGGAGGTCGATGATCTGCGCCTGCACGGACAGGTCGAGCGCGGAGGTCGGCTCGTCGAGCAGGATGAACTCCGGGTCGAGCGCGATGGCGCGGGCGATGGCGATGCGCTGGCGCTGGCCGCCGGAGAACTCGTGCGGGAAGCGCGACAGGATGTTGGTCGGTAGCCCGGCATCGCGCAGCGCCTGGCGCACGCGTTCCAGCCGCTCGCGGCCGTTGGCGCCGATCCTGTTGACGATCAGCCCTTCCTCGACGATCTGGCGGATCGACATGCGCGGATTGAGCGAGGCGAAAGGGTCCTGGAAGACGATCTGCATGCGTGAGCGCAGCGGGCGCATCTCCCGGCGGGTGCGTTCGTGGATCGGCTCGCCGTCGAAGTAGACCTCGCCTTCGCTG
>CAZMJQ010000167.1:0-4654 GCA_964566475.1 uncultured Propylenella sp.
AGGAGGGGGCGGAAAGGGCGCGCACGCGGCTCTCCGAGGCGCTCCGTGCGCTCGGCCCGCGTTCGCCGGGCGGCACGCCGGTTCCGCAGCAAGGCTGACGGCCGGGCGGGGAAGGCGTCAGTGTCGCCGCTCGAGACAGCCATGGTGGCTCTTCACGACGCGCGTCTGTGAAGCGGGAAATTTCGCGAGCTTGCCAGCCGGGCGGACGGGGCGGGACACGAGGTTGCCGCCGCAGTTCGGGCAGACGCCGCCGAAAACGGACCCCGCACAATCGACGCAGAAGGTGCACTCGAACGTGCAGATCATCGCGTCCTGCGCTTCCGGCGGCAGGTCGCGGTCGCAGCATTCGCAGTTGGGTCTGAGCTCGAGCATCAGTTCCTCCGCATAGGCGATGTCAGCCCGCCTGCTCCTCAAGCGCTTCCATGTCCTCGTCGGAAAGGCCGAAATGGTGGCCGATCTCGTGGATGAGCACATGCGTCACGATTGCGCCGAGGGTCTCCTCGTGCTCCGCCCAGTAATCGAGGATGGGGCGGCGGTAGAGCCAGATGCGGTTGGGCATCTCGCCGGTGTGCGGCGTGGCGGAGTCGTGCGCCATGCCGACGCCCTGGAAAAGACCGAGGATGTCGAAGGGCGATTCCGCCTCCAGCTCCTCCACCACGTCGTCGTCGGGGAATTCCGCAACGGCGAACGTGACATCCCCCGCCAGGCTGCGGAAAGTGTCCGGCAGCGCGTCGAAGGCCTCCCGCGCCAGGGCTTCGAATTCCTCGAGCGCGGGCGCCACACGTTCGCGCCAGAGGCGGACATTCGCATTCATGCAGGGGGGAATAGCCCGGTGGCCGGCGCGTTGAAAGAGGTGCCGATCGGACGGGCTGCGGGCTCATGACGGCGGCCGGTGGCAGGCAAGCAGGGACCTGTTTACGGCTTACGATAAGTCGTCACAGCACATTTTCTTGACCGGCAGGGGTGAACCGGACGGCGGTTCGTTCGTTGGGCGTAAGAGGAACGCAAGGCCGATGCACGGCCGCGTTTCCCAACGAAAAACATGGAGCACAGCCGTGAAGAAAATTTTGTTCGCGACAGCCTCGATCGCTGCCCTTGGACTCGTAGCGCCGCACGCCGCGGCTCAAGGCCAGGCCGATCCCAACATCGCCCACCAGGAGCTCTACATGCAGCAGGACGAGGTCGGCACGTACCGCCTGTTCGGGCCGGACTTCCCCGCGGAAGGCCAGGAGGTTCTCTACGAGAGCGGCATCCGTCCGGCGAATTGTCCGGAAGGCGCCTTCTTCATCGAGCACGATGAGCAGACCGACGAGTTCCAGCAGGTCCGCGGTTGCGCCACCGAGGGCGAGGTCGCGTACGACGTCGCGCCCATGCCGCCGGACATTCTGGCGGAGAGGAGCGGAGCGACACAGGGTCCCGGGCCGAACGAGGACAGCTACCTCGTGACGCCGCGCGCCGACTGACCCGGACGCGCAGCAGGCGAAGGGCCCGGCTCGAGCCGGGCCTTTCGTCCCTCAGGCAAGGAAGCGGGCGGCAAGCCACCCGATCAGAAGCACCAGGAAGACGACCGAGAGGCTTCGGCCGATCCGTCGGCCCCACAGCTCGGCCGGGTCCTTGTCGGCCGCATCTGCGGCGGAGAGGTGCGCGCCCGCCTTGCGGGCAACGCGCGCCATGGAGCTCGCGGCGAGGGCATCGCCCTCCCGGCCAAGCCGGTCGAGCTCGCGGCGGGCTTCCTCCGCCTCCTGCGCGTGCCGGTCCTCGGCCATCGGCGCGTTCCCGCGGTGCCGCGCGGGCAGGCGCTACCGTTACCGCCACTCCCTGATATCGACGAAATGCCCGGCGATCGCCGCGGCCGCCGCCATGGCGGGCGAGACGAGGTGGGTGCGGCCCTTGTAGCCCTGCCGGCCCTCGAAGTTGCGGTTGGAGGTGGAGGCGCAGCGCTCCTCGGGCGCCAGCTTGTCGGCGTTCATCGCAAGGCACATGGAGCAGCCGGGCTCGCGCCAGTCGAAGCCGGCGGCCTTGAACACCTTGTCGAGGCCCTCCGACTCCGCCTGCGCCTTCACCATCCCGGATCCGGGCACGATCCAGGCCGTAAGGTTCTCGTTGACGCGGCGGCCTTCGACGACCTTGGCCGCGGCGCGCAAGTCCTCGATGCGACCGTTGGTGCACGAGCCGATGAAGACGCGGTCGAGGCGGATGTCGGTGATCTTCGTGCCGGGCGCGAGGCCCATGTACTGAAGCGCGCGCTTCTTGGAGCTGCGGCGCGTCTCGTCCTCCAGCAGGTCGGGATCGGGCACCACGCCCGTGACGGCGACCACGTCCTCCGGCGAGGAGCCCCACGTCACGACGGGCGGCAGGTTCGCGCCGTCGAGCCGCACCTCGCGGTCGAACGCGGCATCCGCGTCGCTCGGCAGCGCCTCCCAAAAGGCGCGCGCCATGTCCCACGCCTTGCCCTTCGGCGCGCGCGGGCGGTCCTTGACATAGGCGTAGGTGGTCTCGTCCGGCGCCACCATGCCGGCGCGGGCGCCGCCCTCGATCGACATGTTGCACACCGTCATCCGCCCCTCCATGGAGAGCGAGCGGATCGCATCGCCGGCATATTCGATGACGTGGCCCGTGCCGCCCGCCGTGCCGATCTCGCCGATGATGGAGAGGATCACGTCCTTCGCCGTCACGCCCTCCGGCAGCGCGCCGTCGACGAAGACGCGCATGTTCTTGGCTTTCCTCTGGATCAGCGTCTGCGTGGCGAGCACGTGCTCCACCTCCGACGTGCCGATGCCGTGCGCCAGCGCGCCGAAGGCGCCGTGCGTGGAGGTGTGGCTGTCGCCGCAGACGATGGTCATGCCGGGAAGCGTGAAGCCCTGCTCGGGGCCGATGATGTGGACGATGCCCTGCCGCCGGTCGAGCTCGTCGTAGTACTCGATGCCGAAGTCGCGGGCGTTCCCCGCCAGCGTCTCCACCTGGAGCTTCGCTTCCGGGTCGTCGATGCCGTGGCTGCGGTCGGTGGTCGGCACGTTGTGGTCGACGACGGCGAGCGTCTTCTCCGGCGCGCGCACCTTGCGGCCGGCGAGGCGCAGCCCCTCGAAGGCCTGCGGGCTCGTCACCTCGTGCACGAGATGGCGGTCGATGTAGAGGAGGGCGGTGCCGTCGGGCTGCTCGTCGACGACGTGGTCGTCCCAGATCTTGTCGTAGAGGGTTCTCGGTTTCATGGGCTCTGCTCGAATGGCTGGCGTTCGGATTCCACTTTGGCGGTGGGCGGCGTGCGTCGCGCCGTCAGCCGCGAAGGAAGGATCCGCCGGAGGCGTTGAGGCGCGGGAAGAAGCGCCAGGGGAGCCGCTCATGGTCGCCGATCGCGGCGAAGGCGGCGGTCGAGCGCGCCGTGATCCCGGCCGCGCCGCGCAAGGGATCCCGATACGGGCTGGTTCTGGTCATGGCCCACATATAGCAACCCGGCGGTTAAGCCTCAATGTGAAGGCACGTGAGCGTCTGCGCGGGACGCCCCGGTCGCGCCCGCGCCGAATCCGCGTTAAATGGGCGGGATGAAGTCAGCCGCGATTCGAGCCATGGCCGTGCTGCTGCCGTGTCTGGCGCTTGTGCCGGACGAGGCGGACGCTGCCTGCCGCAGCGAGAGCTTCGAGGGCTCCAGCTACACGGTATGCAGCTTCGACCTGACGGAGACCGAGCTCCGGGTCTTCTGGCAGGACGGGGAGGGGAAGCCCTACGCCTCCTTCTCGGCGCTCGCGCGGGCGCTCGAGGCAGGCGGCGAGCGCCTCGCCTTCGCGATGAACGGCGGCATGTACGATGTCGCGTTGAGCCCCGTGGGGCTCTACGTCGAGGGCGGCGAGCAGCTCATGCCGGCGAACACGGCGGACGCGGCCGGGAATTTCCACATGAAGCCGAACGGGGTGTTCTACGTCGCCGGAGGCGAAGCCGGCGTGATGGAGACCGGCGCCTATCTCAGCCGCCCGCCGGACGCCGATTTTGCCACGCAGTCGGGACCGATGCTGGTGATCGACGGCGCCATCCACCCGCGCTTCATCCCCGGCTCCGACTCGCTGAAGCCGCGCAACGGCGTCGGCGTCTCGAGCCCGACCATGGTGCACTTCGCCATTTCCGACGGCGCGGTGAACTTCGACGAGTTCGCCCGCTTCTTTCGCGACGCGCTCGGCTGCGACAACGCGCTCTTCCTCGACGGCGGCTCGGCGCCCGGGCTCTACGCGCCGGAGCTCAACCGGAACGATTCCTGGTCGCGATACGGGCCGATCATCGCAGCGGTGGAGTAGCGCGCACGCAAGGGTGCGGCTGGCGCGTGAGCATCCCTCTCCCAAGGGGAGAGGGTGTCGCCGAAGGCGACGGGTGAGGGGGTACGGCGCTTCGTTTTGAAGCAGAGCCTTCCGGCGCGCGCCGCCAGTCTTCCTCAAACACGTCACCGCCGAAAACCCTCACCCGGCTGCTCCGCAACCACCCCCTCCCTCAGGGAGAGGGCTGAAGTGCGTGCCGCATCGTTTGTGTGCGACTGACCATCGGTGATATCGTGACTGCATGACAAAGCTTCTGGACAAGGCGCTTGAGACCATTCGCCGGCTCCCGGCGAGCCGCCAGGACGAGATTGCCACGGCTATGCTCACCCTGGCAGGCGAAGCCGAGGCCGAGG
>CAZMJQ010000168.1:0-8007 GCA_964566475.1 uncultured Propylenella sp.
ACGAGGTCCTTGTAGGTCTCCGTCTGCGCGTCGAAGCCGTAGGTGTTGGACTTCGACTCCAGCACCTTGCCGACCACGATCGACGCGTCGACGCCGGCATTGGCGGCGATCTGACGGATCGGAGACTCGAGCGCCTTCAGCACGATCTTGATGCCGGCCTGCACGTCCGGGTTCTCGGAGGTGAGCTTCTCGACCGCCTTGCGTGTGCGCAGCAGCGCCACGCCGCCGCCCGGCACGATGCCTTCCTCGACCGCCGCGCGGGTGGCGTTGAGGGCGTCGTCGACGCGGTCCTTCTTCTCCTTCACCTCGATCTCGGTTGCTCCGCCGACACGGATCACCGCGACGCCGCCGGCGAGCTTGGCAAGCCGCTCCTGCAGCTTCTCGCGGTCGTAGTCGGAGGTGGTCTCCTCGATCTGCGCCTTGATCTGGTTGACGCGGCCCTCGATGTCCTTCTTCTTGCCGGCGCCATCGACGATGGTGGTCTCCTCCTTGGAGATCGACACCTTCTTCGCCTTGCCGAGCATGTCGAGCGTCACGCTCTCAAGCTTGATGCCGAGATCCTCGGAGATGACCTCGCCGCCGGTCAGCGTGGCAATGTCCTGCAGCATGGCCTTGCGGCGGTCGCCGAAGCCCGGCGCCTTGACGGCCGCGACCTTGAGTCCGCCGCGCAGCTTGTTGACCACGAGCGTGGCCAGCGCCTCGCCTTCCACGTCCTCGGCAATGATGAGGAGCGGGCGGCTCGACTGCACCACGGCTTCCAGCACCGGCAGCATGGCCTGCAGGTTGGAGAGCTTCTTCTCGAACAGGAGGATGTAGGGGTCCTCCAGGTCGGCGACCATCTTCTCGGTGTTGGTGATGAAGTAGGGCGAGATGTAGCCGCGGTCGAACTGCATGCCCTCGACCACCTCGAGCTCGGTCTCCAGCGACTTCGCCTCCTCGACGGTGATCACGCCCTCGTTGCCGACCTTCTGCATGGCCTGGGCGATCATGTCGCCGACCGTCTGGTCGCCGTTGGCCGAGATCGTGCCGACCTGCGCCACCTCGCCGGAGGTGTTGATCTTCTTCGACTGCTTCGCGAGGTCCTTCACGACCGCGGCAACGGCCATCTCGACGCCGCGCTTGAGGTCCATCGGATTCATGCCCGCGGCCACGTACTTGGCGCCTTCCTTGACGATGGAATGGGCCAGGACCGTCGCCGTCGTGGTGCCGTCGCCGGCGACGTCGTTGGTCTTGGAGGCCACCTCGCGCACCATCTGCGCGCCCATGTTCTCGAACTTGTCCTCGAGCTCGATTTCCTTGGCGACCGTCACGCCGTCCTTGGTGATGCGCGGAGCGCCGAACGACTTCTCCAGCACCACGTTGCGGCCCTTCGGACCGAGCGTGATGCGGACGGCATTGGCCAGGGTCTCGATGCCGCGCAGCATGCGCTCACGGGCATCGGCCGAGAATTTTACGTCTTTCGCAGCCATTTTTCTTCCTCTCGTTCAGAATTGGGTTGGATGAGCGCGCCTCAGGCGGCCTTCTTCTTGGCGGCGCTGGTCTGCTCGATCACACCCATGATGTCGGACTCCTTCATGATCAGGAGCTCCTCGCCATCGAGCTTGACCTCGGTGCCGGACCACTTGCCGAACAGGATCCGGTCGCCGACCTTGACGTCGAGCGGCTGAATCTTGCCGGCCTCGTCACGGGCGCCGGGACCGACGGCGATCACCTCGCCCTCCTGCGGCTTCTCCTTGGCGGTGTCCGGAATGATGATGCCGCCCTTGGTCTTCTCCTCGGACTCAAGGCGGCGGACGACGACACGATCGTGAAGTGGACGGAAATGCATTGTTCCCTCTCTCGTCCCAGAATGCTGGGGATAGCCCCGGTGAATGACGGCTGTTAGCACTCCCATACGGTGAGTGCTAACAGGCGGGGTCGAGATAGGAGGGAGCCCGCCGGTTGTCAATGGTCCTGTTTGGCGCGCGGAGAGATTTCGGCGCCGGATCAGGACGCCGCGGCAACGCCTCCGGTGCAGGGACGCGCGGAGGCTATTCGGCCGTCGGGAGGGCGATGCTGAAGGGGATCTCGAAGCTGCCGGTCTTGTCGGAATTCCGGTCCCGGACCGTGAAGGTCGCCTTGTATTCGCCGGGGCGGAGGAAGGGCACCTCGAAGGTGAACGCTATGTAGAACTCGCGCTTTCCCGCAGGTGCGGCGGCCGTGATGGAGAAGACGTCGTCCGCCTCGCTCAGCACTTGGCCCGAGGCGTTCTCCAGGGCCAGATCCGCCGTCAGCGAGACAGCCTCATCGCCGGAGCCGTAGCCGAACCCGACCGGCTCGACGTAGACGGTAAGCCTCTCGTCCGGCCGGTAGGTGGGATCGGAATTCTCCTCGTAGACCCCGAAGCCGCTGGCGGACTCCACCACCGCTACGTTACGGAAGGCCAGCGGGCCTTCCTCCCACACGGCTGCCACCGCTTCATTGAGCGCGTCCAGCGCCTCGACCGTCTTGCCTTCCGCCTGCAGGGCCTCGGCGCGGGCGGCCGCATCCGCAATCGGGCCGGCGGCGGCAAGCGAGGACCATGAGAGGACCAGAAGTGCCGGCAGTCCCAAGGCTTTCATGTACATGCGTGCCCTCCACCTTCCGCGCTCGTCGTTGACGTCATCGTGGTCGGAAGAGGCAAAAAGCGCAAGCCCGCGCGGGCGAATTCCCGGAGAGCGGCAAGATTCGCGAGCCGGACCCTCCTCAGGTCTGTCCCGGACCGACCGTAACCACCGACAGAGGATCGCTCCAGAGGCGCCTCGCCACGCGGCGCACGTCCTCCAGTGTCACCGCACGGATGAGGTCGTTCCGCCGGTCGATGTAGTCGATGCCCAGGTTGTCGAGCTGGAACTGCAGCAGGTTCCGCGCGATCTTCTGCGATGAATCGAACCGCAGCGCGAAATTGCCGACCAGGTAGTCCTTGGCGGCGGTAAGCTCCGGCACGGTCGGGCCTTCTTCCGCGTAGCGGGCGATTTCCTCGAGCATGATCTGGACCGCGGTGTCGGCATTCCTTGCGTCGACCGAGGTTGCGGCGATGAAGGCGCCCGCGTGGTCGTAGGGGATGAGGCCGGTCCCGACGGAATACGCCAGTCCGCGTGACTCGCGTACGGCGGTGTAGAGCCGCGACGAGAAGGTTCCGCCGCCGAGGATCCAGTCGGCCACGTAGGCGGCGATGAAGTCGGGGTCGTCGCGCTTGAGCCCCTCTCCGCCAAGCCGGATGGTGGTCTGCGGAACGCTGAGGGCGGCATGCGCGGTCTTGCCGGCCATCGGCGTGACGTCGCCGACGGAGTTGAGCTCCGCATGCTCGGGAAGGCCGCCGAACACTCGGTCGAGAGCGGCTGCGGCGGTCTCCGCATCGATCGCCCCGACCATCACGACGTGCAGGTTGTCGCGTGCCACCGTGCGGGCGTGGAACGACCGGAGGTCGTCGGTCGTGAGCGTGGCGACGCTTTCCGGCGTGCCTTCCCGCGGCCGGCCGTAGGGATGGTCGCCGAACAGGGTTTCGGCCCAAAGGCGGCTCGCCGCGTCGTTGGGGTCGTTCTGCTCGCGGCGCAGGTTGGCGATCACCTGCCCGCGGATGCGCTCAACCGGCTCCACGTCGAAGCGCGGGTCCGTGGCCGAAAGGCGGAAGAGCTCGAACGCCTCGTCGAGGTTCGTGGTGAGCGTGCGCAGACTGCCATAGAACGCGTCGGCGCTCGCATCGAAGTTGAGCGTGATGCTGAGGTCTTCCAACCTGGCCTGGAAGGCGCGTGAATCGAGGTCGCCCGAGCCCTCGTCGAGCAGGCCAGACATCAGGTTGGCGAGACCGGCCTTGCCTTCGGGATCCTGCGTCGCCCCGCCGCGGAACGCCACGTTCATCGCCACGATCGGGACCGTGTAGTCCTCCACCAGCCAGGCCTTCAGGCCGGACGGGCTGGTGACCTCCTGGACGGTGGTGGCCTTGGCGGGCGGTGTGACGAGCGCAACGGTCATGACGGCTCCCAGTACGAGCGCGGGAAGGCGGAGGAGGGGAAGAAAAGGGATACGCATCAGGTTCGCCCCGGCTCCGTGGGCTCCAGGTAGCCGGTCGCCGCCGCCTCCGGCCGCAGGTATTTCTGGGCGACCGCCTTGACCTCTTCCGCCGTCACGGCATTGATGCGCGACGGCCAGTCTTGGACGTCGGCGAGGCTTTCCCCGACGACCAGCGCCCGCCCGACGATGTTTGCCAGCCGCGTCTGGTTGTCGAGAGAGTAGATCGCCTGCGCGATGGCCGAGCGCTTGGCACGGGCCAATTCCTCGTCGGTCACGCCGTCGCGCTGGAGCTCCCCCACGACATGGTCCATGCGCTCCTCGAGCTGCGGCAGCGAAACGCCCGGCTTCGGCAGGCCGTAGACGACGAAGCGGGAGCTATCCACCCCGTTCGCACGGTAGTTGGCGCCGGCGTAGGTCGCCGCCCCTTCGCCGCGCACCAGGTGATCGTAGAAGCGGCTGGTCGCCCCGCCGCCCAGTATCTCGCCGAGCAGGCTGAGCGCTTCCGCTTCGCCATGCTCGGCGGTCACTGCCGAGGGCACGACGTAGACGCGCTGCAGCTGCGGCTCGCTCACCTTCTCGTCGCGCACCGTGACACTGCGCGGCCCGACGGCGGGGGGCTCCGACGGGCGGGGAGCACGCATGGCCTCCGGGCGGTCCGGAATGGCGCCATAGGTCTCCTCGGCCAGGGCACGCACGTCAGCCGGCGTCACGTCGCCGGCGACGACCAGGATGGCATTGCTCGGGGTATAGTAGCGACGGTAGAAGTCGAGGGCCGTGTCCCGGTCGAGTTCCTCGATCTCGTGGTTCCACCCGATGATGGGCCGGCCGTACGGGTGGTTGAGGTAGAGGATCCTGAGGAGCGCCTCGTTCAGGATGGCGTCGGGGTTCCGCTCCACCCGGTCGCGGCGCTCGTTCAGAACCACGTCGCGCTCGGTAGCGACAACCTCGTCGGTCAGCACCAGGTTGGTCATCCGGTCGGCCTCGAAGCGCATCATCTCCGCGAGGTTCTCCTTGGCCACCCGCTGGAAGTAGGCCGTGTAGTCGGAGGATGTGAAGGCGTTCTCATCGCCCCCGATCGCCGCGACGCGCCTGCGGAACTCGTCCCCGGGATGGGCCTCCGTCCCCTTGAACATGAGGTGCTCAAGGAAATGCGCGATGCCGGACTGGCCGCCTGTCTCGTCGGCGGCGCCGACCTTGTACCAGACCATGTGCGTCACGACAGGCGCCCTGTGGTCCGGTATGACGACCGCCTGCATGCCGTTGTCGAGCCGGAACTCGACCGCATTCGGCGCCATCCGAGGTATTTCCGCGGCGGGGTCGCCGAGCGGTTGCGATTCGGCGAGAGCGGGTATTGACGACATCAGCGCTCCAATGGACAGGACCAGCGGTGCAAGGAACTTCATCGCGGCAGAGGTCTCCACGGCATGCATATTGCTGCAGTATAGGCGCAGCCCGAAAGGTGACCGAGTGAACTTTCCTTCATCTTGCGGTCACGCGGCTGCGCATCTGGTTGATGGAGCCCAGACGCCGGGGCGGCGTGTAGCACTTTATGCGGGCGTGCGGGAGAGGGACAGGAGAGGGAATGCGTCGGATTGAAGGGTTGAAGGAACTGGCCGGCGCCTATGACGCGCTGCTGTGCGACGTCTGGGGCGTGCTGCACAACGGGGTAACGGCCTATCCGGCCGCTGTGGACGCGCTGCAGCGCTTCCGTGAAACCTCCGGCCCGGTGGCGCTGGTCACCAATGCGCCGCGCCCTGCGCCGTCGATCCGGGAGCAGTTGAGAGGTCTCGGCGTTCCCGACGACGCCTACGACGTCCTGGTGAGCTCCGGCGACGTTACGCGGATGACGATCGCCGAGCGCCCGGGCGTTCGGCTGCTGCCTATCGGACCCGACCGCGACCGCTCGTTCTACGACGGACTGGACGCCGTCATCGCCTCGGAGGAGGAGGCCGAACTCATTGCATGCACCGGGCTCGTCGACGATACCAGCGAGACGCCGGACGATTACCGTCCGCTCTTCGCGCGGCTGGTCGCTCGCCGCCTCGTCATGGTCTGCGCTAATCCCGACATCGTGGTGGAGCGCGGCGATACGCTGGTCTACTGCGCCGGCGCGCTCGCCCGGCTCTACGCGGAAATGGGGGGCGAGGCGGTGCTGGTGGGCAAGCCGCACGCGCCGATCTACGAGGCGGCGAAACGCGAGGTCGCCGGGCTCGGCGGCGTGCGCATCCTCGCTGTCGGCGACGGCCTGCCGACGGATATCCGCGGCGCGGTCGAGAACCGCGTTCCGGCGCTCTTCGTGACGGGCGGCATCCACGCCGCGGATTTCGGGCCCCACGATGCTCCCGAGGAGGCGCGGGTCGCGGCACGGCTGATGGCCGAAGGGCTCGAAGCCGTCGCTTACGTTCCCGCTCTCTCCTGGGACGGCGCCAGCCGGTCGGCTTGACGCCCATCCGCGCCACGGGCAGGTTCCGCGCCGTCCAAGAACCCGCCGATGACAGTTCCCCACAAGCCGGCCCGCCTCGCCCGTCTCGACGACCTGCCCGCCGACTGGCGGGGCAGCGTCGTGGCGATCGGCAATTTCGACGGTGTTCATCGCGGACACCAGGCGGTTCTGAAGGCGGCCTCGGCGGAGGCGGAGCATCTCGGCGCTCCGTGCCTGGCGCTCACGTTCGAGCCGCATCCGCGCGCCTTCTTTTCCGGCCGGCCGCTGTTCCGCCTGACCTCGGCGCCGCTCAAAGCGGCGCTCGCCGCGGCGCTCGGCTTCGACGGCACGCTGGTGCTCGATTTCGACCGCGCACTCGCGGAGGAGCGAGCGGAGGACTTTGTCCGGGAGATGCTGGTGGAGAAGCTCGGCATCCGCGCCGCGGCCACCGGCTACGACTTTCACTTCGGCAAGGCGCGGCGCGGGACGCCGGACTTCCTCGCCCGGCAGGGCGCGATGCACGGCTTCTCCGTAACCATCGTCGATGCGGTCACGGAAGGCGCTGAGGCCGTTTCGTCGACGCGCATCCGGCGGGCCCTGTCGGAAGGCAACGTCGAGGTCGCCGCGCAGCTTCTCGGCTGGCGCTACGCGGTGGCCGGCCGTGTGATCCAAGGCGATGCCCGCGGGCGGGAGCTCGGCTACCCCACCGCCAACATGGCGCTCGATCCGGCTACCGAGCTGGCGCACGGAATCTACGCGGTCCGTTTTCTAACCACCGACGGCAGCCTGCGGGAGGGCGTGGCGAGCTACGGCAGGCGCCCCACGTTCGGCGGCGGCGAGCCGCTGCTGGAGACCTTCGTCTTCGATTTCTCTGGCGACCTCTACGACCAGACGGCGCTGGTCTCGTTTTACGGCTTCATCCGCCCCGACCAGCGCTTCGACAGCGTCGAGGCGCTGGTCGCGCGGATGGACGAGGATTCCATCGATGCCCGCGCCACCCTGGAACGCACCGCTCCCGGCGACCTGGACCGTAGCATTCATGGGGCGTGGCTCGATCTGCCTGCCGGCGATGCCCTTCACAAGGCGTAGCGCGCCACCACGAAGCCGCCGATCAGGAGCACCATGAAGAGCGTAAACATCAGCCCGAGCCGCGCCTCGATGAAGGTGCGGATCGGGGGGCCGAACCAGTAGAGCAGCCCGGCGACGGCGAAGAAGCGGATGGCGCGCGCGACCAGGCTGGCGACGATGAACACGGCAAGCGACAGCTGCGTGGCGCCCGACGCGATCGTGATCACCTTGAACGGGAAGGGGGTCACGCCTGCGAACAGAACCACCCACGGGCCCCACGAATTGTAGTAGTCCTTGAAACGGTCGAACGGCTCCAGGTAGCCGTAAAAGCTCAGGATCGGCTCCGCCACGGCCACGAAGAGGAACGCGCCGATCGCGTAGCCGAGGAGTCCGCCGAGGACCGAAGCCGCCGTGCAGACAAAGGCGAGCCACCACGCCTTGGCGCGCCGGGCGATCACCATCGGGATGAGCAGGACGTCCGGCGG
>CAZMJQ010000169.1:0-26277 GCA_964566475.1 uncultured Propylenella sp.
GAGGTCGACCAGCCCTGCGGTCCGTGCCCGATGTTGAGGAACAGGTTGCGGATCGGTGTCGGACCGAGGATCGGGGGTCCGTCCGGCGAGTTTCCGCGGAGGCCGGCCCAGCGGCGCTGCCCGCCGGCGTCGAGACAGGCCCTGAAGTCCGGAAACAACGCCAGCACGTTGCTCAGGATCGCGTCGCATCGCGCGTCGCTGGGCACGGTGTCGTAGCCGGCGATCTCGGCCGAGCCGGAGACACGCAGGTCGTCGCCGATTCGGATAAGCCCGAAGAGCCTGGAATGGTCCATCACGGCGCTGCTGACGGCGTTCGGCCATGGCGCCGCCGGCACGGTGATGGTGATCCCCTTGGTCGGTATGACCGGCACGCGCAGGCCGGCCTTGCGCAGCAGCGGCCCGCTATAGCTCGCGGTGGCGGCGACGTAGGCGTCCGCCTGCACAGGCCCGCCGTCGGTGACTATGGCCTCGATGCGGTCCCCGGCACGCTCGAAATCAAGGATAGTCGTGCCGAACCTGAACGCGACGCCGCGGGCTGCGACGCGGTCTGCAAGCACCTTGGCGAAGGCGCGGCAGTCGCCGATCTCCTCCTCGCGGTAGAGCACGCCGCCGGCAAGCGTGTGCTCCACAGGAGCAAGCCCCGGCTCGCGTGCCACGCAGGCCGCGGGATCGAGCGCGTCCACCTCAAAGCCCAGCCTGCGCATCTCCTCCATGTCACTGCGGGCATCGGCGAACGACTCCTCGCTCAGGTAAAGCTTCATCGCCCCCTTGCGCAGCAGATGGTATTCGTGCGGCGCGATGCCGGCCTCCTCGCGGGTGCGGGCGAACATTGCCAGGCTGTGGCGCGTCAGCCGGCCGCTTGCCGCCATGTTGCGCAGGAAGCGTTCGTGCGTGCAGTTGCGCAGGAACCGGATGCCCCAGCCCGTGATGCGGGGCAGCTCCTTCCGGCGCACCAGAAGGGGAGCGTCCTCGCGACCGAGCCATCTGATAAGCTGCCATTGCAGCCCCGCCGACGCCCAGGGCTCGATCTGCGTGCCGCCCACCACGCCGCCGTTGGCGTAGCTGGTCTCTTCCGCCGGCTGTCCGGCGCGGTCGATGACCGTCACCTCGCAGCCGAGCCGGCTCAGGCAGAAGGCCGTGGCGACGCCGCTGATGCCGGCGCCCAAAACCGCTACGCGCATATCATCGGTCCGATCCGTTCAGGCAGGCGGGTTCGCCGGAAGGGCCGGGTGCCGGCAGAGGGTTGGACAGCGCGCACTTCTGGACTATTTAAGATATCATACCAGTCTGATTCACGGAGCACGCTGCGATTGCAGCATCGGTCGGTGAGGTAGTGGCGCCTGCGCCGGTTCGAGAGTGCGGTCCTGAGAGAGAGGTTGGCTTGTCTAGCAATCTTACCGAGACGGAAGCGCCCGCGAGGCGGGAGGAGCCGATCAGGCGCACGCGGGTGTCGGACCAGATCGTGGAACGGCTCGAGGCGCAAATCCGCGGCGGGACCTACCGGATCGGCGAGACGCTCCCGTCCGAGCGCGAGCTGATGCGGCGCTACGGGGTCGGCCGGCCGGCGGTGCGCGAGGCGCTCTTCACGCTCAGCAAGCGCGGCATCATCGAGATCCGCAGCGGGATGAAGCCGCGCGTCTGCGCGCCCGACGCCAGCGTGGTGCTGGACGACCTCTCGGCGGTCGCCAAGGTCTTCCTGGCCCAGCCCGAGGGCGTCGCGAACTTTCAGCAGCTTCGCGAATACCTCGAGGTTGCGCTCGTGCGGGACGCTGCGCGCTCTGCGACGGATGACGAGATCGAGAGCTTGCGCAAGGCGCTCGCCGAAAACAAGGCGGCGATCCCGAACCGGGAAGCGTTCATCGAGACGGATATCGCCTTTCACTTCGTGCTCGCGGAGCGGACCGGAAATCCGATCATCATCGCCATTCACGCGGCGATGGCGCAGTGGCTCTACGAGCAGCGCCTCGTGGCCCTGCAGATGCCCGGGATCGAGCCGATCTCCTACTCCGAGCACGAGGCGATCTTCCGGGCGGTGGCGCTCCACGATCCCGACACCGCGGAGAAGACGATGCGCGACCACCTCGGGCACGTAGCCCGGAACTACTGGTCGGCGCGCAAGCACGACGTCGAGCCGGCCGCCAAGCCCGGCCACTAGCCTCCCCCGGCTTGCGCTTTTCGCTCGGCCTCAAGCCGCTCGAAGTCGGGGGTGCCGCCGGCGTGCATGGCGTTGCGCGCGTCGACCGTCCTCAGCATCAGGGTCAGCGCTTCGTTGTAGGGGGTTGGGATCCCGAGCTTCCGGCCCTCCTCGACAACCACCGCGTTCAGCGAATCGATCTCGGAGCGCTGTCCGCGCTCGATGTGCTGGAGCATGGACACCCGGTTGAACTTCACCTTGCAGAAGGCCTTGATCGCCCCGACGGGATCGGGCTCGGGAATGGTGATGTTCTTGGCGCTGAGGACGGCGAGTATCTCATCGAGGATGCGGCTCTGGAACTCGTCCGCCGAGCCGTACATCGATATCTCGCCGACCCGGATACCGGTGATCGCGCAGAGAGCGTTGATGGCCGAGTTGTGGACGAACTTGCCCCAGATGAAGCCCTCGATATCGTCGACCACCGTGGGCGTGAAGCCCGCTTTCGAGAGGATTTCCACCAGCTTGTCGAGCCGTGCGCTGCGCGTCTTGTCGAGTTCGCCGAGCCAGGTCGGGCCCGCATGGGTGTGCGCCACCGTGCCGGGCCCCTCCAGCGCTGCGCTGTGATAGCTGAGACCGCCCATCACACGCTCCCGCCCGAGGACCGCGGAGAGCTTCTCGATGTTTCCGACGCCGTTCTGCAGCGTGAGGCAGTAGCCCTCGTCGTTGAGGACGCCGGCCGCGATCTTCGCGGCGTCGTCCGTGGCGTAGGTGTTGGTCTGCACGATGCACAGGTCCGCCGCGCCGATCTCGCCGGCCTCGGACGTGGCCGGGATCTCGATGGTGAAATCGCCGGTGATGCCCGTCATGTGCAGGCCGTTCTGCCGGATGGCGTTTACGTGCTCGCGCCATTTGTCGAACAGGACGACCTTTTCGCCGCTCCGCGCGAGAAGCGCCCCGTAGAGGCATCCCATGGAGCCGGCGCCGATAATGCAGATCCTCATTGAGTTCCGTTCTCTTCCTTTGGCCGCACGCATCGAAGCGCCCGCCCGACTTGTGGACCCGTTTCGTCTGGTATAAATGAACAGCTCATCATACCAAGCATCGTGTGTTTGTCCAGAACGGGGAGGCGGGCAGGAAGATGCAGAAGGTCGCGCCCGCTTTGGAGAGCGCCGCCCTTGTCGGCGACGCGAGCGGCCGGGAGAGGCTGGCGACGCCTGCGTTGCTCGTGGACCTGGAGTGCCTTGAAGGCAACCTGAGCGCCGTCGTCGAGCGGTGCCGGCGAACGAACGTCTCCCTGCGCCCGCACGTCAAAGGGCACAAGTGCGTGGAGCTGGCGCGGCGGCAACTGGAATCCGGAGCGATCGGGCTCAGTTGCACGACGCTCGCCGAGGCCGAGCTGATGGTGGAGGCAGGAGCGGAGAGCCTGCTGATCACGTCTCCGGTCGGTTCCTTTCGCGCCGGGCGGCTCGCCGGTCTCGTGAAGCGGGTTCGCGAGGTGGTTGCCGTCTGCGATGATCGCGCCGGCCTGGAGGCCCTGTCGAAGGCCGCCGATGCGGCCGGCCGGCCCCTCCAGGTCCTCGTCGATATCGATGTCGGCCAACGGCGCACCGGCGTGCCCGCTGCCGATCACGCCGGCATGCTCGAGGTCGCACGCGCCGTGGAATCGACCGCAGGTCTCGTCTTCGCGGGGCTGCAGGCCTATTACGGCCATCTGCAGTCTGTCCCGGGCTATCGGGACAGGTCGGGCAGGGTGCGCGAGGCCCAGCGGCTGATCGCGGACTGCGTCGCCGCCTTGAAGAGAGACGGCCTTGAGCCGCGCATCGTATCGGGCGGCGGGACCGGGACCCTCCTCGTCGATACGGAGGACGCGCCGTTCACGGAGATCCAGCCGGGCTCCTATCCATTCCTCGACGTCCAATATGGAAACGAGGAGCTGACGCCCGACGGCAGCGCCATGCTGCGTCAGTCGCTGTTCGTCCGCGGACGAGTCGTGAGCGCGCGGCAGGCCGATCGTGTCACCATCGATGTCGGCATGAAGGCGGTCTCCACCGATGGCGGCCCGCCGGTTCTGGCGCGGCCGGGGGACGTGAAGGCGACTTACGCCTTCGCGGGGGACGAGCACGGCTTTCTCATGCCGGAGGAGGGAACGCGTGCGCCGGCGCTCGGCGAAGCCGTGGAGCTCATTCCCTCGCACTGCGACACGACCACGAACCTTCACGCCGCCATCCATGCGGTGCGCGGCGATGTGCTGGAAGGCCTCTGGCCGATCGGCGCGCGCGGCGCCTGGTAGAGACCGGCGCCATGGCTTCAAGCATCGCGGCACTCGACAAGGCGGCCGAGGCCATCATGACGGCGCGGCTCGGCGACGAGCTGCTCGACGCGGAGGAGATCGCCCACGTCATCGCAGGTCCCGACGCGGCTTATGCCGTGCAGCGCCTCGTCTCCACGCGCGCTTCGGCGACGGCTCTCGGGCCGGCGGTGGGCTACAAGATCGGCATGTCCACCCTGAGCGCGCAGCAGCAGTACAACATCACCGAGCCGATCTCCGGCCGCATTTTTCGTTCGCGGCTGCTCCCCTCAGGAAGCCGGCTCTTGGTCAGCCCGCGCCGACGCGTCGGCGTCGAATGCGAGATCGCCGTCCGGCTGGGCGCGGACCTACCGCCGGGACAGCCTTTCGATGTGGCCTCAGTCGGCGCCGCGGTCGATACGTTCCACGTCGGCATCGAGGTGCTGCAGGACCGTTTCGTCCGGTCCGACGGCGCGTCCGTCTGGGCCCTCGCGGCAGACGACATGCTCGGTTTCGGCGGCGTGATCGGCGGTCCTCTCGAAGCGTTCGATCCGGCCCGCGGGCATATCGGTGCGGTGACGATCAATGGCGTCGAGCGCGCCACCGGCTCCACCCTCGACCTGCAGGGCGGCGGGCCTGTCTCGTGCCTGGCCTGGCTCGCCGGGCGCATGGCGGCCGAAGGCACGCCGCTTAATGCCGGCGACGTCGTGTTCTGCGGAGGCGTGACCGTCCCGGTCTGGACGGCGCCGGACGGAGGGAGCGACTCCGTCATTGTCGCGTCGATCGATCGGACCGAGACGGTGGAGCTCGTCATCGAGTGGAGCGAGTAGGAGCGGGTTTCGCGGCGTCGCGCACTACGCCTTGCGGGAAGCCCAGTAGTTTTCGGCCACGAGCTCGAGATGCTCGCGCATGGCGGCTTCCGCGCGGTCGGCATCTCCCTTCTCCACGGCGTCGTATATCTCCGCGTGCTGCGCGTAGGAGACCGGTTCTACGCCGGTCTTCAGCAATGCGATCTCGCGCTGCTCGTCGAGCCATTCCACCATGGCGTCGTGGATAGCGGTTATCACCGGGTTGCCGGTACGCGCGGCCAGCCCGAAGTGAAACGCGATATCGGTCCTGATGAACGCCTCGCGATCGGGCAGGGCGCGGCGGTTGGCGTTCAACGCCTGCTTCATCCGCTGCAGGTCCTGCCTAGTGGAACGAAGCGCCGCCTCGCGCACGAGCGCCACCTCGAACAGCATGCGTAGGCCCTGCAGGTCGCGAACGCCCGACGGCTGGTCCAGGAAATAGCGCGCCGCGGCGGAGAGCTCCGTCAGCACGGCGCGCGCGGTGGGTTCCGTCACCTTCGGGCGGCTGCCGCTCTTCAGCTCGATCAGGCCCGACTTGCGCAAGGCGTAGAGGGCCTCGCGGATGGCCGAGCGCCCGACGCCATAGCGCTGCATCAATTCACGCTCGGAGGGAAGCTGCACACCGACCTTGTACTCGCCATCCCGGATCGCCCGCTCCAGGCGGCGAACGATCTCCTCGGAGATGCGCGGACGCCGGATCGGCTCCTCACGCACGAGATCCTCATCCGAATGTGCGTCGGCCTCCGTGCTGGCGGACAGGTCTTCCTCCCGGCGCGCGCCCATTCCTACGCTCATGCGTATCCCTTCAGGTCGAGCTCCCGCGCACGGTGGCACGCCACCAAGTCGCTGCCGTCCGCCGAGGTCTTCTCGAGCACCGGCTTCTCGACGCGGCAGCGCTCCACCGCGTACGGGCAGCGCGTATGGAACACGCATCCCGGCGGGGGATCGGACGGGTCCGGCATGCCGCCGGCGATCTCCGAACGGCGCCTGCGCCCGACCTCATGGCGCGGAATAGCGGCGAGCAGCGCCTCGGTGTAGGGATGCTTGGGATTCCGGTAGATCTCGTCGCCGTCGGCGATCTCCACCACATGGCCGAGATACATCACCATGACGCGGTCGCTGATATACTCGACCACGCTGAGGTCGTGGGCGATGAAGACGTAGGTCAGCCCGAGCTCGTGCTGCAGGTCGCGCAGCACGTTCAGCACCTGCGCCTGCACGGAGACGTCGAGCGCCGAGACCGGCTCGTCGCAGACAAGCAGCTTCGGGCCGA
Source organism: uncultured Propylenella sp. (assembly GCA_964566475.1). Classification (GTDB taxonomy): domain Bacteria; phylum Pseudomonadota; class Alphaproteobacteria; order Rhizobiales; family Afifellaceae; genus DASWJZ01. Next base: position 6,543 of record CAZMJQ010000169.1, read on the forward strand.
CCGCGAGCGCCCGCGCGATGCCTATTCTCTGGCGCTGCCCGCCCGAGAACTGGTGCGGATACATCGTGACGTGATGCGCGCTGAGGCCGACCCGCACGAGCAGCTCCTCCACCATGGCGCGCCGCTCCCTCGCGCTGCCGATGCCGTGAATGCGCAGCGGCTCCGCGACGATGTCGAGGATGCGCAGCCGCGGGTTCAACGACGAGTTCGGATCCTGGAAGAGCATCGTCACGTCGCGGCGGATCTCCTTCATCTGCGCCTTGTCGAGATCGGCGAGGTCCACCATGCCGCCGTTCCGGCGCAGCCTGATCGACCCTTCCGTCGGCTCGACCAGCCGCACGATGCAGCGCCCCAGCGTGGTCTTGCCCGACCCGCTCTCGCCAACCACGCCGAGCGTCTCTCCGCGCGCCAGACGGAAGCTCACTCCGTCGACCGCGCGAATATGGCCGGTGACCTTCGAGAAGACGCCGCGGCAGATCGGGAAGTAGGCCTTGAGGCCGTCGACCTCGAGCATGCTTTCCTGCGCTGCCGTCATGAGGCGGCCTTCGCTTGTTCCTCGTGCAGCCAGCAGCGGACCTCGCGACCCTGCCCGATGCCGAAGGCCGGTGGGTCCTTGCTGCGGCAGAGCGGCATCACCGACGGGCAGCGGTCGGCGAACTTGCAGCCCTTCGGCAGCTCGTAGAGGCTCGGCACAGTGCCCTCGATGGGCCGGAGCCTGTCCCGCCGTCCGATCTTCGGAATCGAGCGGAGCAGCGCCTGCGTGTAGGGATGCAGCGGATCCTCGAGCACCTCTGCCGCCGTTCCCGTCTCCACGACACGGCCGACATACATCACCGCGACCTCGTCGGCCGTCTCCGCGATGACGCCGAGATCGTGCGTGATCATGATGAGGGACGCGGCCTCCTGCTCCTGCATGTCCTTGATGAGGTTCAGGATCTGTGCCTCGATCGTCACGTCGAGGGCCGTCGTCGGCTCGTCGGCGATGAGCAGCTTCGGGTGGCAGGAGATCGCCATGGCGATCATGACCCGCTGGCGCATGCCGCCCGACAGCTGATGCGGGTAGGCGTCGACGCGCTTTTCCGGGGCGGGGATATTCACCCGCCGCAGCATCTCGATCGCATAATCGCGCGCCTCGCGCCGGTCGAGCCGCCGATGCACCTTCACGGCCTCGGTGATCTGGGCGCCGACCGTATAGATCGGCGAGAGCGAGGTCATCGGCTCCTGGAAGATCATCGCGAACTCGTTGCCGCGCAGGCTCCGCATGGCGGCGCCACTTGGCCGGAGCTGCCGGATGTCGACGCCGTCGTCGCTCCGCCCGCGATAGATGATCCTTCCGCCGACGATGCTGCCGTTGGCGGGCAGGAGCTGCATGATGGCGCGCACGCTGATGCTCTTCCCGCACCCGCTCTCCCCGACGATGCCGAGTGTCCTTCCGCGGCGAATCTCGAAGGAGAGGCCGTCGACCGCCCGTACTTTCCCCTGGTCGGTGCGGAACTCGACCTCGAGGTCCTCGACTTCGAGGAGAGGTGGGCTCACCGTCTCGGACATCCCGGAAACCGTCATCGGCTGGTGAAGGGATCGGCAACGTCGCGCAGGCCGTCCCCGAGGAAGTTGAAGCTCATCACCGTCAGGACGAGCGCGGCGGCCGGGGTGAGAAGCCATGGATAGAGCCGCATGATCTCGATCCGGTTGGCTTCGCTGAGGAGGACGCCCCAGCTCGTCATCGGCGGCTGGATGCCGAGGCCGAGGAAGCTCAGCGCGCTCTCGCCCAGGATGATCGTCGGCACCGCGAGCGTCGCGGTGACCAGTATGTGGCTGGAGAGGTTGGGCACCATGTGCACGAAGATGATGCGCCCCGTGCCGGCGCCGGCGACTTCGGCGGCGGAGATGAAATCGGAGGTCCGCAGCGCAAGGACCTTGCCGCGTATCTCGCGTGCGAGGCCCGTCCACTCGATCATGGCCAGCACGATCGTGATGCCGAAGAACACCCAGATCGAAGGCCAGGTCGGAGGGAGGATGGCCGCAAGCGCCATCCAAAGCGGCAGCTGCGGGAACGAGCGGATCAGCTCGATGACGCGCTGCGTGGCAAGGTCGAACCAGCCGCCCCAGTAGGCCGACAACGTGCCGACCGCCGTGCCGAGGAAGACCATGATGGTGATGCCGAGGAGGCCGACTGTGAGCGAGACGCGCCCGCCCGCGATGATCCTGGAGAGCATGTCGCGCCCGCGCCCGTCCGTCCCGAGCAGGAAGACGGTGCCCTCGTCGACCCCGAAAAGGTGGCGGTCGCTCGCGAACAGCCCGAAGAACCAAGTATACCGGTGGCCCTCGACGAAGAAGCGGATCGGCTGCGGATCGGAGCGGTCTTCCGTGTAGAAGATGCGCATGGTGGCCGGATCGCGTTTTCCCTCGAGGGGATAGATGAAGGGTCTGAAGTGGAAGCGCCCCTCGTCGTCGAAGAAGTGTACGGACTGAGGCGCGACGTAGATGTAGCGTGCGTTGCCGCGGCTGAAGTCGTAGGGCGAGAAAAACCCTGCAAACGCGACGATCGTATAGAGGCACACGAGAATCACCGCGCCGATCACGGCCATGCGATTGCGCAGGAAGCGCCGCAGCATGAGGCGCCGCACCGAGATCGGCTTGAATGCCTTCCTCTCCGGCTCGGAGATCGTTTCGACCTGTTCGGTTGTCGCGACCACGCCGGCGGTCCCCGTCAATTGTACACGATGCGCGGATCGGACCAGGCAAGGATCAGGTCCGCGAGGAGGTTGCCGATGAGCAGGATCAGCCCGAACAGCATGAGGATGGTGCCTGCCAGGTACATGTCCTGATTGAGGATCGAGCGCAGGAACAGCGGGCCCAGCGTCGGCAGGTTGAGGATCACGGAGACGATCACCTCGCCGCCAATGATCTCCGGAAGATGGATGCCGACGCGACTGATGATCGGGTTCACGGCGATGCGCGCGCCGTGCTTCAGGATGACGATGCGCTCCTTCAGTCCTTTCGCCCGCGCCGTCTCGATGAATTGCTGTGAGAGGACGTCGAGCAGGTTGCCGCGCATGATGCGCATGGTGCCGGCGAGTCCCGCCAGGCCGATCGCCAGCATCGGCGCGGGCATGTGCGCCAGCGTGCTCATGAGCTTCTCCCAGCTCATGGGCCTGCCGATATATTCCGATGCGTAGAGCCCCCCGATCGACTCCGATCCGAAGTAGAAGATGGAGACGAAGAGAATCGTCAGCGCCGTGACGAAGGACGGGATGGAAAGCGCCAGGAAGGCGATCGCGGAGAAGAGGTAGTCGAGGGGGCCGTTACGGTTGACCGCGGCGACGATGCCGAACGGGATCGCGAGCCCGAGCACGACGATGAGCGTGCTGAGCGAGAGCAGCAGCGACATGCCCAGCCGCGGCCACACCAGGTCGGCGACCGGCGTGTCCTGCATGCTCATGGCGATCCCGAAGTCGCCGCGCGGGAAGCCGGATATCCAGAACAGGTACTGCTTCCAGATCGGCTCGCCGAGGCCGTAGCGGACGCGCAGGGCCTCGAGCAGCTCGCGTGAGGCGTCGGACCCGATGGCCCTGAGATGCGCTGCGTAGCTCGTTATCCAGTCGCCCGGCGGCAGCTGAATGATGATGAAGCTGACCATTGAGATGATCACCATCGTGGGGATCATCAGGAGCAGCCGTCGAATGATGAAGGCGGTCACCCGCTCTCTCCAAGATCGGCGATGGTTCAGTCTAGCGCGGCTGTCCCCAAGACACGACCGCGCCGGAAGGATGTGATCGTTCCGGCGCGGTCGCGGCGGCGCCTGGTCTCAAGCGCTTGGGAGGCTGTGACCCGCTACTCCTTGTCCGAGCGAAGGAAGGTCTGGTGGAAGCGGAACGCCGGGTTGTTGCTGCCGAACCCCTGGATACGGGAATAGCGCTCCGGCATGTTGCCGATGCGGTGGCTGTAGATGAACGGCCGCTCATAATCTCCGATGTAGATGTGGAAGACATTGTCGGCCATGATGTGCCCGGCCCGCTTCAGGGCTTCGTTTCGCTCCTCCGTGCGCAGTGAGCCGGCGGTAAGGACCAGGTCGGCGTACTCCTCGAACTCGGGCGAGAAGGGGGCGTCCGAGGCATCCTGATGCCAGAATGGCTGACCCTCGCCGACCGGAACCCACCAGGTCGCGGTCGTGATGGGATCCTCAGCGCCGAAGCGATCCCACACGAAGACCTGCCAATCGCGTCCGAGACGGCGCTCTTCGATCAGATCCTGGTGCTGGACGTTCAGTACGACGTCGATGCCGATGTCACCCAGCTGCTGGACGATCATCTCGTTGATCGGCACGTAGAGATCGTGCTGGGACACGTCGATGACGATCTGCAGCGCCGAGCCGTCCGGCGCCTCGCGCTTTCCGTCGCCGTTCACATCCGCGTATCCGGCTTCGTCGAGCAGCTGCCGGGCCTGATCCGGATCGTGCTCGATCCATAGGACCGAATCCTCCTCCTCGAAGAACGGCGCCCACTCCGCCCAGTACCAGCCGCGTGGCGTCAGGAGGTCGTTGAACGAGACGAAGTTGATCTCATCGCGATTCATGCCGAGGGAGAGGGCACGGCGGAAATTCACGTCCCTGATGGCGCTTCGGACGGTCGGGTCCGCGGCATCGTAGTTGAGGTACCAGGTCATGCCTTCGACCGTGGCATAGCCGATGTCGTACTCCCGGTTAGCCTGTTCCTCGAGGAAGAGCTGCAGGTGCTGAATGCCGACCCACATGCCGTCCGCATCGAACTCGCCTGAAACGTTGCCGAGCGCGACCGATTGGCGGTCCTCGACCTCACGCACCTCGACTCTGTCGGCGTACGGAAGCTGGTTCCCCTCCTCGTCGACCTTCCAGTAGTAGGGGTTCCGGACAAGGACGAACCTCTCGCCGGGGGCATATTCCTCCAGCACCCACGCGCCCAGCGTCACACGGCCGCGACCGTTGAAGTAGAGCAGGTTCTCGTTCAGGTTCTCGTAGGTCGCATCCGAATTGTACTTGGGATGCATCTCCCCCACGATGTGTTTCGGCCATGCCACCTCGTTCATGGTCGCAAGGATCGTCTCTGCGTAGAAGAACGGCGCGGGAAAGGTGAACTTGACTGCGTGGTCGTCGACCTTCTCGAGAATGGGCAGTTGCCCATCGACGCGCAGTTGCGCCGGCGGCGCGCGCGTGACGTCCTCGTCAAGCAGTATGTCTTCCCAATAAAAGAGGACGTCGTCGGCCGTGAAGGGCTCCCCGTCTGACCATTTCATGCCTTCGCGGAGCTGCAAGGTGACTTGCGTGCCGTCGTCGTTGAAGCTCAGCTCGCGCGCGACATTGGGGAGGATCGGGCCTTCCGCCGGCAGCGGATACGACGCCGCCATGAACGATTCCCAGGTGACGCCGTTCGGTATGAACTCGTTGCGCAGGAATGCGGTGCCGAGCTGGATCGTGCCGCCGTAGCGCCCGATCTCATCCTGGACCTTGACGACCATCGGCTCCTCGGGCAGCCGCTCCTCGAGCGGCGGGAGCTCACCGGCTTCGACCATCTCGTGAAGCATCGGCGATTCCTTGTGGGCCCAGTCCTCTGGCGCCAGCATGGTCTGCGCGCCCGCCGGAAGAGCGACCGCGCACGCTCCGAGGCCGAGCGTCAGCAAGGCCGCAGTCCTAAGTCTCTTGTTCAGCATTCTGGTCTCCCGCTTCCCCTGGAACTGAAAAGCGCCGTTCGCGACGCGGCTCCTTTGCGGAGCGCTATGACCCGCGCCTTCATTCACGGGTCTCCTAGTGCAATGATCTAACAGTCATACCAGTCTGTCAACGCCCCGCGAGGGGCACGGCGCGTCACAGTTCGCGCGGCAAAGGCGTCGCGTCGCGTTCCACCGGTGTGGGCTCGTCGAAGTGCTCCGGACGGTAGAGGTGCTGCGTGTGCGGGGCGCGCGGGTCGCGGCGGCGGGCCTCGTACCAATCCTGCTGCGCGCCGGTGAGCTTGGCCCAGGGTGCCGGCGGCAAGGGGGCACCCGGCTCGGCAATGCGGCCGTCCTTGATGGTAAGGGCATTGACGAGCATCTCCTTCGCCCGTCGCTCCTCCAGCGAGAAGTCGAAGACCGGGAAGTCGCCCTCGACGAGATCGAAGACGGCGATGTCGGCAGCGCCGCCCACGTCGAGACGCCCTATATCGCGGGGAAGCCCCAGAACCTCGGCCGGCCGCACCGTCGCCGCCCTGACGACGTCGGGAAGGCTCATGCCCAGCATGAGCATCTTGCTCATGCAGGTCGGCAGGTCGAACATCGGTCCCTGCACGCTCGGCTGGTGCGCATCGGTGGAGATCGTGTCGGGGGCGCTGCCTGCCGCGATCAGCCGCTCGGCGGAACCGAATGCGAAGCTCCCCGAGCCGTGTCCGATATCGAGGATGACGCCGCGGTCGCGCGCCGCCCGCACTGCCTCCTTCACCTTTCCGCCGTCGTCGACGAGCTTCATGCCGAGCGCAGTGCAGCAATGGGTGACGATGTCGCCTTCCTTCAGGTATTCCAGCACGTCCTCGATCGCCGGCGGCGGCCATGCGATATGCAGCATGATGGGGAGCGCACAGAGGTCGGCTGCCTGGCGCGCCCGCTTCAGGGGCTCGATGCCCAGGATTGGGAATTGCGGGACTCCCATCCGCACCTTGAGGCCGACTACCAGGTCGCCGTTCGCTTTCGCCATCTTCTCGAACAGCGGTACGCTGCACCATTCCAGCCGTGCCAGCTCGTAGTCGGCGCCGACCAGCCCGACGGAGGAGATGTTTAGGAGCGCGTAGAGGTTGGTGCGCGCCCTCTCGACGATCGCGGTGCGGAAGCCGGGGAGGGTGAAGGCGCCGACCGTGCCGGGGTCCACCATGGTGGTCACGCCGGTGCGCGCTCCGAGCTCGTCCGCGTCGATTCCCAGGCTGCTGAAGCCGTACATAACGTGGGCATGCATATCGACGAGGCCGGGGGTGACGATCTGGCTGGAAGCATCGATCACCTGGCGGCCTCTGTCGGCCGGGATGTCCACATCGACCGCTGCGATGCGGCCGCGCGTTACGGCAATGTCGAAGGAGCCATCGCGCTGATTTGCCGGGTCGATGAGGCGGCCGCCTTTGATCAGGATGTCGAACTGCATTCTTTGAAGTGTCCTTTGTCTTCGGTCGGGCTGGCGCTCGCCTTTCGCCATCGCCAAGGGCAGGGGGCGGGTGGACAAGCTGGTCTAACTCGTTAACAGTATCACTAGCGGACCGCAATCGAGCCGGCTGCTCGCGTGCGGGTGCGATGTGCGTCGCTGCCAAGGTATGAGCGGCGAAGTATAAGCGGCTCTGAGATCGAGGGGACGCCAGGGCGGGAGATGGCACTCTATCCGGGAAGTGAGAACGAGCGGCGCGTGCCGCACGACGTGCTGTCGGCTGGTCTGCGATCGGTCTTTGCCGCCTGTGGAATGTCGCACGAGGACGCGGCGACCGTCGCGGACTCTTTGGTGGACGCGGACCTTCGCGGCATCCACTCGCACGGCGTGCTGCGCGTGCCAGACTACATCTACAAGCTGCGTGACGGCGGCGTCGATCCTGGGGGGCGGCCAAGCGTCGCCTCCGAGGATGGCGGCGCGATCGTCGTGGACGGCGGCAACGCCATGGGCCAGGTCGTCGCCCGCTACGCGATGGAGCAGGCCATACGGGCCGCGCGCGACGTGCATGTCGCCATCGCGGCTGCCCGCGGCAGCAACCATTGCGGGGCACTGGACCGGTGGGCGCTCATGGCCGTGGAAGAAGGTCAGATCGGGATCGCCGCGACCAACGCGCTGCCCACGATGGCCCCCTGGGGCGGCGTCGACAAGATCGTGGGCATCAACCCGCTCGCCATCGCCGTGCCGGGCGGACGGCGTCCTCCTTTGGTGATGGACTTCGCGTTCGGCGCCACCGCCCACGGCAAGATCCGCGTCTACGCGCAGAAGGGGGAGGCGATACCGGATCACTGGGCCTTCGACGCGGAAGGCCGCGCGACAACCGATCCTCATGCCGCCATGGAAGGCCTCATTCAGCCGATCGGCGGGCACAAGGGCGTGGTGCTCGGGATCATGACGGGAGTGCTGTCCGCTGCGCTGTCGGGCGCGAGCTACGGGACCGAGCTCGGCAACATGGTGGACGGTCCGCGCGCCGGCGCCGACGGCCACTTCTTCATGGCGATCGACGTCGAGGCATTCCGTCCGCTGCTGGATTTTCGCGCCGAGATCGACCGGATCAGCGACGAGATCCTCGAGAGCCGCCGGAAGGAGGGCGTGGAACGGCTTTTCACGCCGGGGCTCATCGAGCACGAGATCTCCGAGCGGTACCGCGAGGAAGGGATTCCGCTGAACGAAGAGACGCTCTCAGGCATTCGCAAGGCAGCAGCCGAGCTGGGAGTCGACCTCGACGAAGCGATCTAGGAGGACGCAAGTGAGCAAGCCATTCACCGGCATACTCTCCCAGGACGAGACCGCGTCCTATTGGCGGGACGGATATGTCGTTCTGAGCGACTTCATCGAGCCGGCGCGCCTGAAGGAGCTTCAGGAGGTCACATACGGGCTGATCGACCAGTCGCGAAGCCTGACGGCCAGCAACGACGTGTTCGAGCTGGACGAAGGCCACTCGGCGGAATCCCCGCGCCTTACGCGGATCAAGCTTCCTCACGAGGTGCATCGCGCGTTCAAGGACCTGCTCGTCTCCGACAAGATGGTCTCGCTGCTCGGCCAACTGCTCGGGCCGAGCGTCCGCCTTCTCACGAGCAAGCTCAATGCGAAGGCGCCCGGCGGCGGCGCCGCCGTGGAATGGCACCAGGACTGGGCTTTCTACCCGCATACGAACGACGACCTGCTGGCGGTTGGCGTCATGCTGGAAGACGTGACGGAGGAGAACGGCCCGCTGATGGTCATTCCCGGGAGCCACAGGGGGCCGATCCTCGATCATTCCTCAGGCGGCGTGTTCTGCGGCGCGATCGACCCGGACGATCCGCTCTTCCGCCGAGACGAGGCGGTCACGCTGACCGGCCGGGCAGGATCGATCTCCGTTCATCACGTTCGGGCGCTGCACGGATCGTCGCCCAACCTCTCGGACCGGCCGCGCCTGATGCTTTTCTACGAGTGCGTCGCGGCCGATGCCTGGCCGATCGTGTGCGCCAACGGGCCGTACTACGGGAAGTCGCACGCGGAGACATGGGCCGACCTGCGGTCCCGCCTGATCTGCGGCGAGCAGCCGACCGAGGCGCGCCTTGCCGCGGTGCCGGTCAGGATGCCGGTGCCTCCGCCGGACGACATCAGCTCCATCTTCCGCATGCAGAAGGCGGGCGGCGCCCGCAGCGCGTTCGCGCGGGGGCAGGCAGCGGCGATGTAATCACGGCCGCTTCGGGGGCGGCGGGCGACCGGCGAGGGGGAGCTTCGATGTACGATATCGTCTGTGTCCAGCAGGCCAATGCCTTCATCGGCGAAGGCCCCATATGGCACCCGGAGGACCAGCGCCTCTACTGGCTCGACGTCTGCGCGCACAGGCCGGCGATCTACGCCTTCGAGCCGGGCCGCGGCCAGGTCGGAATATGGCCTCTGCCTTCCGAGACGGGCTTCATCGGCCCGCGCAAGGGAGGCGGCCTCATCGCCTCCACGCGCAACGAAGGCATCGTCAGCGTCGACCTTGAGACCGGCCGCCTCCGCCACCTGGCGATGCCGGCCATCGGCCGCGCGCCCGGCCGTGTCAACGACGGGCGCGTCGATCCGCAGGGACGCCTGTGGGTCGGCTGGCTGACCGACAGCCGCGTCATGCCTGGCGCCATCTTTCGCTACGACCCGGACGGGACGCTGCACAAGGTGATCGACGACGTCACCGCCTCGAACGGCATGGGGTGGAGCACTGACGGACGCACCTTCTACTACACCGACTCCACCATCGGCCGGATATGGGCGTGCGAGTTCGACCCGGAATCGGGGACGGTCGGCGCGCGCCGGCCCTTCCTGCAACTCGACGTCTCGCGCGAGACCCCCGACGGCCTTCAGGTCGACGCGGAGGACCACGTCTGGACCGCGATCTATCTCGGCGGACGGATCGTGCGGCTCGACCCGCGGGGAAACATCGTCGAGGAGATACCTTTCCCGGTGCGGCTTACGACGAGCTGCGCCTTCGGTGGCCCGGACCTGGACACGCTCTATGTGACGAGCGGCATCCGAGAGCAGACCCGCGCGCAGCTCGCCGATCAACCGCTGGCCGGCGGGCTCTTCGCTTTCAAGCCGGGGGTGCGGGGACAGCCTTTCGTACCCTTCGCCGCCTGAGCCCGGCCGCATTCGGCCCCATCGGGCATAGGCCCCGCCGCGATCTGATTGACAGCGGCGCTGTAACGGTATGCTATGTAGACCAGTGGGACCGCTGCCGACGAGGGGACCATCGGCCCTGTCCTGCGATCGGGAGGGAGGACAACGATGTTGAAGGTGACGACAGGCCTCGCGCTGGGCCTCGGCTTGCTGCTGGCCGGCGCGACATCCCACGCGGCCGATTATGGCGAGGCGCCGAGCCTTGCGGAGAAGGTGCAGGCGGGCGAGCTTCCGCCGGTCGAGGAGAGGCTTCCCGAGACGCCGCTGATCATCCAGCCTTACGGCGAGACGGGCGAATACGGCGGGACGCTGAGGCGCGCATCGGCGCTTCTGTTTCCCTTCATGTTCGTGAACATGACCCGCGAGCCGCTCATCAATTTCAGCTATCCGATGGCGGGCGACGGGCCGCCCGAGCCCAATCTTGCCGAGAGCTGGTCGTTCAACGACGAGGGCACCGAGCTCACGCTGAACATCCGGCGCGGGATCAAGTGGTCCGACGGCCATCCCTTCACCACCGACGACATCATGTTCTACTGGTACGACGTGATGCTCGACGAGCAGACGTCGGTTCCGGTTCATCCGGCGCTGTTCGCGGCCTCAGGCGTGGTGCCCGAGCTCCAGCAGATCGACGAGCACACGATCAAGCTGGTCTACCCGTTCCCCTTCTTCTACGCCGAGCAGGCGCTTGCATCGGTGTGGGATGTCTTCGCGTGGCCGAAGCACCACCTCTCCAAGGATCATCCCCGCTACAATAGCGAGGCGACCTACGAGGACTTCAACAAATGGGCGCCCTGGTGGTCGGGACGGCACAGGGTGACGCTCGCTGCCTGGATGATGGAGGACGTCTCCGACGACAGCCTCCTCGTGCCTCTGGTCCGCAATCCCTACTACTGGAAGGTCGATTCGGAGGGCAATCAGCTGCCCTATATCGACCGCGTCGAGAACGTCATCGTCCCCGACCGGCAGGCCGTGGCCCTGGGCATCATAGCCGGCGAGTTCCACTATGACGGCCTGTGGACCGGCGCGCAGCACCTTTCGCTGTTCCTCCAGGAGCAGGAGCAGCGCGACCTCACGATCGGCTGGTTCCTGAACAACCCCGGCATGGCGATCCACTTCAACTACGACACGGAGGACGAGAGCATCCGCGACATCCTCAGGGACGTGGATTTTCGGCGGGCCTTCTCTCTGGCGATCAATCGCCAGGCGATCAGCCGCCAGTCCTTCTTCGACCTGATGGAGCCGTCGGGATGGACGTTCAGCCCGAACTCTCCCTACTACGACGAGGAGGTCGGTAAGCTCTACTCCGACTACGACGTCGAGGAGGCCAACCGCATCCTCGACGAGGCCGGCTATTCGGAGAGGAACGCCGACGGTATCCGGCTCGCGCCGGACGGGACGCCTCTCAGCTTCGTCCTGGACGTCTCCCAGCACGACCTCTACGGCCCGATCGTCGAGTACATCTCCGACAACATCAAAGGCGACATCGGCGTCGAGGTGGTGGTCAACATGCAGCAGCAGGACCTGATATTCGAGCGCCGCTCGACGCCTGTGTGGCAGCTGCACGTATGGGACATCTACGGGCCGGAGCGCCCGCTGTCGCAGATCGAGGACTGGGTCCCGGTCGATTGCGGCCTGCCGTTCTGGCACCAGAATGCCTGCAACGAGCCGTTCAGTGCCGAGTACAAGGAGTTCTCCGATATCGTCCTGTCCGCCCGCGGCCTCCGCTTCGACGAGCAGGTAGAGGTGATGAAGGAGGCCAACCGGATCCAGGCCGAGAACGTCTTCAACGTTCATCTCGGCTACTACCGGCGGCCGTACTATTACACCAATCGGCTCGGCAACATGATCGACGAGACCACCCGCGATCTGGCGACGGGAATCCTGGAAAGCCCGATCCGACCCGAGCAGCTCTACTTCAAGGCTGAGTAGCCGGCGGGGTCGCTTGCGGAAGAGGCGGGGCGGCGCATTGCCGTCCCGCCCGTTTTGGCGGAACATGCCGGCGGCTCGCTGCGTTCTCGGGTCTTGCGGAGCTTGAAGCCGATGCTCGGTTACATCATTCGCCGGCTGCTTGGCCTGATCCCCGTACTGTTCATCATCTCCTTCGTAAGCTTCGTCATCATCCAGCTTCCGGCCGGCGACTTCGTCACGACGAAGCTGGCGCAGATGGCGGCGGCGGGCGATGCCGGCAGTGCCGCGCGGGCCGAGATGATGCGCGAGTATTACGGCCTGAACGAGCCGTTCCTGACGCGCTACTTCAGTTGGGTCGGCGGTATCCTGACCGGCAATTTCGGCTATTCGGTCATGTTCGAGGGAGCGCCCGTCTCGACGCTGATCGCCGAGGGCTTCCTGCTGACCTTCATTCTCGCCGCCGTTTCCCTGACCGCGGCGTGGGTTCTGGCCATCGCGATCGGAATCTACTCCGCCACCCACCGCTACACGGTCGCCGATTACGGCTTCACCTTCATCGGATTCGTGGGGCTCGCGGTGCCGCAGTTCCTCACCGCGCTGGTCTTCGTCTTCATCGCGGTCTTCGTGTTCGACGCCCCGCAGGTCGGTCACCTTTTCTCGCCGGAGTTCCGCAACGAGCCATGGTCCTACGCGCGCGTCATCGATTTCCTGAAGCACCTCTGGTTCCCGGTCACGGTCCTGACGCTCGGCGGCATGGCGGGCACGATGCGCGTCATGCGCGGCAACCTGATGGACGTGCTCAGCCAGCAATACATCACGACCGCGCGCGCCAAGGGGCTCAGCGAGGCAGCGGTCGTCATCAAGCACGGCGCGCGCGTAGCGATCAATCCGCTCATCAGCCGCCTCAGCATGATCCTGCCGGAGCTCTTTTCCAACGTGATGATCGTGTCCGTCGTCCTCAACCTGCCGACGGTCGGGCCGCTCTTCCTCAGGGCGCTTCTCGGGCAGGACATGTACGTCGCCGGAGCCATTCTCCTGCTGCTGGCCGTCTTCGTGCTGATCGGCAACCTGTTCGCCGACATCGCGCTGGCGTGGTCCGATCCGCGGATCCGGCTCGAATAGCGGAATCTGCGTAAGGAGCAACCGGGTGACCACCGACGCAGCCGTTCAGACATCGCCGCTAGCCGCGCAGGCCGCGAGCGGGCGGCGCAGCCTGTCGGTGCGGCAGCTCATGGTGCGGCGCTTCTGCCGCAACCGCGTGGCGCTCGTCTCGCTGATAATCCTTGCCGTCATGTACGTCGCCATGGCGGCGGCGGAGCTCGTCTCCCCCTATTCGCCGACCAAGGGACACGATCTCTACCTGACGATGCCGCCCCAGGGCATCCATGTCTTCGACGAGAACTGGGACTTCCACTGGCCGCCGTTCACCTACCGCCAGGTGGGCAAGCGGGACTTTCGCACGCTGACGTTCGTCTACGAGCGCGACGGCGACATCAAGGACCCGGTCCGCCTCTTCGTGCGCGGCGACAGCTACACGTTCCTGGGACTTCAGTCCGACCGGCACCTCTTCGGCACCGAGGAAGGGACGATCTTCCTGCTCGGCACAGACGCGCGCGGCCGCGACATGCTGTCCCGCATCATCCACGGGTCGCGGGTGACGCTGACGATCGGGCTGATCGGGGTGGCTCTTGTCATAATGCTGGGCGCGGTCATCGGCGCGGTGTCCGGATATCTCGGAGGCATCGTCGACAGCCTCGTGCAGCGCATGATCGAGATCTTCAGGCTGTTCCCGCCGATTCCGCTCTGGATGGCGCTGGCTGCGGCGCTGCCGCCGTCATGGCCGTCGACCTACGTGTTCTTCGGCATCATCGTCACCTACGGGCTGATCATGTGGCCCGGCCTGGCGCGGGAGGTGCGGGGCCTGGTGCTGGTGCTGCGCGAGAGCGAGTTCGTGCTTGCCGCGGAGGCGTCCGGAGCGAGCCTGCCGCGCATCATCCGCAAGCACCTGATCCCCAACATGGCGACGCATCTGCTTGTCACCGCCACCCTCGGCATTCCGGTGGTCATCATCTTCGAGAGCACGCTGAGCTTCTTCGGCCTCGGGATACAGCCGCCGATGGTCAGCTGGGGATTGCTGCTTCAGCAGGCCCAGAAGCTGGAGGTGCTGAATTTCTATCCGTGGCTCCTTGCGCCCGGCGCCTTCATCGTCGTCGCTGTGCTTCTGTTCAACTTCGTCGGCGACGGCGTGCGCGACGCCGCCGATCCGTATTCGTGAGGCGCGGCGTGTCGAGAGAGCCGCCGCTGCTGCAGGTGGAGGAGCTTCGGACTCATATCCGAACCGACAACGGCATCGTGCGGGCCGTGGAGGGCGTCAGCTTCTCGGTGGCGCGCGGCGAGACGCTGGGGATCGTCGGAGAGAGCGGCTGCGGTAAGAGCGTTACGGCGCTTTCGATCATGCAGCTCATCCCGCCGCGGAGCGCTTCGATCGTCGGAGGGAGGATCCTCTATACCCCGCCGGGAAAGGAGACCGTCGACCTCGCCAGGCTCGATCCGCTCGGCAAGCCGATGCGCCGCATCCGCGGCAACGAGATCGCGATGATCTTCCAGGAGCCGATGAGCTCGCTCAATCCCGTCTACACGGTCGGCTACCAGATCGCCGAGGCGATCATGCTGCATCAGCGCCTCAGCCGTACGGCGGCGCGCGAGCGCTCCGTCGAGATGCTCGATCGGGTCGGCATTCCGGCCCCGCGCCAGCGCGTCGACGAGTACCCGCACCAGCTTTCCGGCGGCATGCGGCAGCGCGCCATGATCGCCATGGCGCTCTCCTGCAACCCCAGCCTCCTCATCGCGGACGAGCCGACGACGGCGCTCGACGTCACGGTGCAGGCGCAGATCCTGGAGCTGATCCGCGGGCTGCAGCAAGAGTTCCGCATGTCGCTCATCATGATCACGCACGATCTGGGCGTCGTGCGCGAGGTCGCCGACCGCGTGGTCGTCATGTACTACGGGCGGGTGGTGGAGACGGCGGCCACGCGCGAGATATTCGCCGCGCCCAGCCATCCCTATACGCGCGGTCTGCTGCGCGCCGTGCCGCGCATCGGGGACGTCTCCGAGCTGGCATCGATCCCCGGCTCCGTGCCCGGCCCGTTCGCCGAGCGGATCGGTTGCGACTTCAATCCCCGATGCGAGGAAGCGGTGGCGCGTTGCCGCAGCGACCTTCCGGATGAGACAGAGGCCGAAGCTGGCCACAAGGTGCGCTGCTGGATGCGACAGAAGGAGGAGGCGAGGGCCGATGCCTGAAGCACGCGACCCGCTTCTCAGCGTGCACGACCTCACGAAGCACTTTCCGATTCAGAAGGGGCTTCTGAGGCGGGTGGTCGGCCATGTCCGGGCGGTCGACGGCGTGAGCTTCACGATCCGGCGTGGCGAGACCGTCGGGCTGGTCGGAGAGAGCGGCTCCGGGAAGACGACGCTCGGCCGCGCCCTCATCCGCCTCGTCGAGCCGACCAGCGGGCGGCTCGAGCTCCACGGACCCGATGGCGGCGTAACAGATCTGATGGCGCTTTCCCGCCGGGAGATGAAGCCCCTCAGGCGCAACCTCCAGATCATCTTCCAGGACCCGTTCTCCTCGCTCAACACGCGCATGTCGGTAGGCAGGATCATAACAGAGCCGCTCGAGATCCACGGTATCGGCCGGCCTGAGGAGCGCATGGAGAAGGCGCGCGGCCTCCTCGCGCAGGTCGGCCTCAGCCCCAATGACGTGAACCGCTATCCGCATGAGTTCAGCGGCGGGCAGCGGCAGCGGATCGGGATAGCCCGGGCACTGAGCGTCGACCCCGACCTCATCGTCTGCGACGAGCCGGTGTCGGCCCTCGACGTGTCGGTCCAGGCGCAGGTCCTGAACCTGTTGAAGAGCCTGCAGAGGGAGCGCGGGCTGAGCTACGTCTTCATCACCCACGACCTGAGCGTCGCCAACTATATCTGCGACCGCATCATGGTGATGTATCTCGGCCGGATTGTGGAGACCGCACCGGCGCGAGAGCTGTTCGTTCACCCGCGCAATCCCTACACGGCGGCGCTCCTCTCCGCGATCCCCAACATGGACGACGTCGACCGGGGGCCGCGCATCATCCTGGAAGGGGCGATCCCGAGCCCCGCCGACCCGCCTTCGGGATGCCGCTTCCACACGCGCTGCGCCTACGTAGAGCCGCGTTGCCGGCAGGACGAGCCCGAGTTGCGCGCGATCGGCAACGCCGCGGCGGTCGCCTGTCATCGGGCGGAAGAACTCCAGTTCGGCGGCTATATATCGGCACCACAAACCGCCTCTGCCGCGACCTGACGAATTGCGAAGGCCGCGAAATTCGACTACCGTGGCATAACTGGTATAGCGATGATACCAGGATGAGGTGATGCGATGGGCGGCGGTACCGCGCGGGCAGCGGAATCCATTCATGAGGATGCGGGGATGAGCGCCCCGCCCCGCTTTCCGTTCCTCAAGGAGCATCCGCTCGATCCGCCGCCCTATGCCCGGATTCGAGGGGACCGGACGATCGTCCAGGTCCGGATGTGGGACGACAGCCTTGCCTGGCTGGTCACTCGCCAGGCCGACGTGCGCGCAGTGCTCTACGACAGCGTGCGCTTCAGCTCCGATCCCGGCGTGACCGGCCATCCGCATGTGAGCAGGGCGCGCGCGGAAGTTCTGCGCAATGAGGAGGCGATCACCTTCCAGCGGATGGACCCGCCGCGTCACAGCCAGTATCGGCGCATGGTCGCGCGCGATTTCGTTGCGCGCCGCATCGAGGCGATGCGTCCGGCGATCCAGGAGAAGGTCGACGCGCTCCTTTACGAGATGATCGGCAGGGGGCCGCCCGCCGATCTCATGCGCGACTTCGCCGGGCCGCTTCCCATCGCCGTCATCTCCGACCTTCTGGGCATTCCCTTCGAGGACCACGGCCTCTTCCAGCAATGGACCGCGGCCCGGATGAGGGTCGATCAGGATCCCGCGATCAATGTCGCCGCCGCACGCGACATGCGAGCCTATTTCGACCGTCTGCTTCGCCGCCACGAAGAAGAGCGCAGTCCGGGCGAGGACATCCTGAGCCGTCTCGTCGTTGAGCATGTCCTGCCCGGCAGCCTCCGCCACGAGGAAGCCGTGGCGGTCGCCGACCTGCTGATGGCGGCGGGACACGAGACGACGGCGACCATGATCGGGCTCGGAACGGTCGTGCTTCTGGAGAACCCGGATCAGCTTGCACTGCTGCGCCGCGAGCCTTCGCTCATGAAGAACGCGATCGAGGAGATGCTGCGCTATCTCTCCATCGCCCACTATGTCGGCTCTCGCGTCGCGATGGAGGACGTGGAGATCGGCGGCCAGCTCATCCGCGCCGGCGACCCGGTGCTGGCACTGATCAGCGGCGCCAACCGAGATCCGGAAGCGTTCCCCGATCCCGACCGCTTCGACATTACGCGCGACACGCGCGACCACGCCGCCTTCAGCTACGGGCCGCATATCTGCATCGGCAACACGCTGGCGCGCGTCGAGATGGAGATCGCCTTCTCGAGCCTGCTGAACCGGTTGCCGAGCCTCCGCCTCGCCGTCCCGTTCGACGACATTCCGTTCAAGCTCGACGCCATGGTCCTCGGGGTCAGCGCCGTGCCGGTGGAGTGGTAGCCGCCATGCGCGTCAGCGTCGATTGCGATCTCTGCGTCGGCGCCGGGCAGTGCGCGGAGCGGGCGCCCGCCGTGTTCGGGCAGGACGAGGACGACGGAATCGCCATCCTTCTTCAGGAGAGTCCGCCGTCCCATGAGTACCAAGCGGTTCGAGAAGCCGCCGCCGGCTGTCCCGCCCTGGCCATTCACGTTCACGAGGATTGAGATCGCACCTGCCTATTTTTTGTTTGAGCTTAGTCACGAACCCAGCTTCAGAGCAGACGGATAGACAATGAAGATAGCCGTTCTCGGCGGAGGTATTGTCGGCACCACCACCGCTTATCAGTTGATGCGCGACGGTCACGAGGTCGTTCTGGTCGACCGCCAGCCCGCGGTCGCGCGCGAGTGCAGCTACGCCAATGGCGGCTACGTCGCGATCAGCCAGGCCGTGCCCTGGTCGTCGCCGGGCGTGCCCACCAAGACGCTGATGACCATGACGCGTCCCGACGCGCCGATCCTCCTGCACATGTCGCAGCTTCCGAAGATGTGGCGCTGGGGGCTGGAGTTCATGGCCGACTCGCGCGCCGGGGTCTCCTGGGAGAACACCAAGCGCGTCCTGCGGCTCGCCCTCTACAGCTTCTCCGTCCTCAAGGAGGTCCGCGACCGGGAGCGGATCGATTACCGTCAGCGTGCGAATGGAACGGTGAAGGTGTTCGCCGACCGGAAGAGCCTCGACGAGGCGGTGAAGACGTCCGAAGCGCAGCGCGCGCTCGGCCTCAACTACCGGGTGCTCGACCGCAACGGCTGCCTGGAGCTCGTCCCGGCGCTTCGCCCCAGCATCGAGAGGCTTGCCGGCGGCGTCTACTATCCGGACGAGGAGTGCGGCGACTGCAACGGCTTTGCCCGTGCCCTGTTCGACGTCATGCAGCGCTCCGGCGTGGAGTTCCGCTTCGACACGGTCATAAAGAGCCTCAAGCTCGATGGCGGTCGCGTCGTTGCGGTCGAGACGTCGAACGGCCCGATTGTCGCCGACCGGTTCGTCCTTTCGGCGGGAGCGGATTCCGCCCCAATCATGGCGCGCCACGACGTGCGGCTGCCCATCATTCCGGTCAAGGGCTACAGCTTCACGGTCTCGAACAAGTCCTGGCCGGATTCGCCTCAGCTTCCCGTCCTCGACGAGGCCGGCAAGCACGGGCTCATGCCGCTCGGCTCCGATCATGTCCGGCTCACGGGTTACGCCGAGATCGCCGGCTTCGACACGGTTCCGCGCGAGCGCCGCAAGCAGGCGTTCATCCGCTCGTTCGTGCGCCTCTTCCCGCAGCTCGAGAAGTGCTTCGCAGAGCCGCACGAGGAAGCGTTCTGCTGCCTGCGTCCGGTGACGCCGAGCGGCCTGCCGATCCTCGGCGCGTCACGTCACAAGAACCTCTACTACAACGTCGGCCAGGGCCATCTCGGCTGGACGCTCGCGCACGGCTGCGCGCGCATCGTCGCCGATCAGGTCGCGGGCCGTTCGCCTGCAATTGCGATGGACGGATACCTTCCGACCGCCCGGCAATAGCGTGCCGCGTTTCGGGCGCTCAGCAGTCGAGCGTGTGCGCCCGCTCCCACTGGGTGAGGTGGCGGGAGTAGTCGTTCCACTCGTTCGTCTTCAGCTTGACGTAGGAGTCGACGAGCTCGGCGCCCAGCTCCCTTCTGAGAAGCTTCGAGGAATCCATCAGCCGTAGAGCGTCGAGCAGGTTCAGCGGCAGCTTCCTCGTGCCGGCAGGCGCCTTGTGGCCCTCGGCATACATGTCGATGTCGAGCGGCTTGCCCGGATCGGCCTTTCTGGCAATGCCGTCG
>CAZMJQ010000170.1:0-7235 GCA_964566475.1 uncultured Propylenella sp.
ACGATTGCGATGACGACGTTCACCGCCGGCCCGGCAAGCGCGACGACGATCTCCTCGCCGGGCTTCTCCGGCATCCGCTCCAGGCGCGCCAGGCCGCCGATCGGCAGGAGGGTGATGTCGGGCGTCTTGATGCCGTAGCGCCGCGCGGCGAGGGCATGGCCGAACTCATGCGCCACCACGCAGGCGAAGATGGCGATGATGAACAGGATGCCGTCGACCGCCGCCGTCGCTCCGCCCTGCTGATAGTGGGCGATGCCGATCCAGGCGAGAAGCAGGAAGAACGTGACGTGGATGCGGATTTCGCTGCCGAACAGGCGGCCGATGGGGAATGACCAGGACATCGCGCGGCTCCGAGGGTCGCTCGGCGTTAAATGGCACCTCCGCCCTGCCGTTCCAATCTCTATCGCATCGCCATCGACAGAATCGGCGCCGCCGCTCCCGTAGCCCGCATGGAGCGCAGCGCAATGCGGGAACGGCCGCGCGACCCGCAACGCCGCCCCGGATTGCGCTCCGCTCCATCCGCGCTACGACGACGATCCGCCTCGCACCCCCGTAGCCCGCATGGAGCGACTTGTCCGCCGAAGCCCGAAGGGCGACGGCGGAAGCGCAATGCGGGGACGACCGCGCGACCCGCACCGCGGCCCCGGATTGCGCTCCGCTCCATCCAGGTTACGGGTCAGGTGCCGCGCACCCAGCGCTGCAGGAGAAGCGTCAGCGGGAAGCCGAAGGCGGCGACGACGGCCAGCGGGAATTGTCCCTCGCCGGCGATCAGCATGGCGTCGAGCAGCGAAATTGCCGCGATCAGCATCGTCACGGCGAAGCCGATGTCGCCCGGCGCGCGCCGCCGCAGCGCGTTGACCGCGATTGCGACGACCGCCGCCAGCCCGAGCAGGATGATTGCAGCGGCCGGTTCGTCGAACGCCAGCACGACGCCGTAGGCGAGCGGAACGGCGAGAAACGCGATCGGCCAGAAGCTCCCGATGCGGTCGAGCGTTTCCTGCTTGGCGGCGTAGGTGAGGCCGATGAGATGGCAGAGGAGCGCCGCCGCTCCGAGCCACAACGTCATTGGCAGAGGGGCCGTGATGCAGAGCCCCGCGGCGATATAGACGAAGACCCGGCAGAGCCCCATGAGCAGCGGGCTCGCCGGATTGTCCTTGTGACGCCGGTTGTAGAGGAAGATCAAGCCGGCAAGCGCCAGCCCGGCGGCCGGCGGGCGAAGGCCCGTGCCGGTCCCCCATCCTACGATTCCGAGCAGGACCACGCTCGCACCGAGCATCGCGAAGCCGATGCGGAACACGGTAGCGCGCGCCACCCGGCCGGCCGGGATCGGCCGCTCCGGCCGCTCGCGCGCATCGATCTCAGCATCGAAGGCGTCGTTCAGATACATGCCGCCGACATAGGCGAGCGAGACTGCGGCAATCAGGAGGAGAAGCGGCAGCGGGGCGAGGAAGCCGCCGGCGAGAGCGAGGCCGGCGAGCGCGTTCGACCAAACCGTTGGCAGGTTGGAGACGCGGCCGAGCCGGATCGCGTCGGCGAGCGTCATGTCGCGAGCTGCTGCCGCACCCAGTTGAGCTCGCGCGCGATGGCCGTGCCGACCGGCGTGCCGCGATAGCGCTCCGGCAGCACGTCCCACGTATAGGTCTCGACCTCCAGATGGCCGGAGATCGGCCGCTCGCGATGCAGCGCCAGGATGTCGCGCAGGAAGTCCTGCGTGGTGGAGAAATGCTCCATCGCGTCGAGGAAGATCGGCACGTGGAAATGCACGCGCCACTCGCTGCCGAGTGTGTCCTTCAGGTCGGCGAGCGCCTCGGGAAGGTCGAGGTAGCGCTTGAGGCCGTCCCCGGTCCGCGCCACGACCTGGTGCAGGTAGACTGGCTCGTCGAACGGGGCGAGCGCCGCCGCCGTCTGCTCGCTGACGTGGGCAACCTTGAGCGCCGCGCTGAGCTGCAGCTTGGGGATGGCGATGCCCTTGCCGCGCAGAAGGTCGATGCTTCCGCGCGCGTCCTCGAACTCCACTGCGGCGTGGCAGACGTCGTAGCAGACGCCGAGATGGCGGCGGAGCGCGTCGTCGGCGTCGCCGCGCGTCAGCCCGGTAAGCTCCGCCATCTGTGCGACGGCCTTGTCGCCGTAGAGCCCGCTGTCGAAATAGGCGGCAGTCTCCTCGATCGTCTCTAGGAAGCAGCGCGGCTCCGGCTCGAGCGCCAGCGCGATCGTCGTGCCGCGTCTCTCCCTTACCTCGTGGAGGTATGCAGCGTGCCGGACGAGGTTCTCCGTGATCGTATCGAGGCGGCCCTCCGCCCAGGGCGCGAACGTGCCGGGCACGGTGCTGATGCTTCCGTCCATACCTGACGGCAGGAGCTCCGCCAGGATGTCGGCGAGCGCGTTCGTGTAGCCGAGGCGCTCCGGCGTCGACCAGTCGGGCGCGTAGACGTTCTCCTTCACCCGCTTGCCGTGGAAGTCTCCGTACGGAAAGCCGTTGATCGTGAAGACGTAGCTGTCCTCGGCGGCGAGCAGCGCCTTCAGCTCGTCGAGATGCGCCGGGTCCTTCAGCGCTTCCGTCGCGGCGGCGCCGAGGCGGAGACCGATCCCGAATGGGCCGTCCGGCGCCAGCTCCCGGCGGATATGAGGGACGTGCCGCTTCAGCGCTGCCGCGACTTCGGGCCAGGTCTCGCCGCGATGGATGTTCGTGCAATAGGTCAGGTGACCGAGTGACCCGGCGAGCTGCATCAGGCGGCCCCGCACTTCAGGTCCTCGATCGCCTGAAGCACGCGCGCCTCGTCCATCTCGTGCACCTCGATCCCGACGCCGATGCCGGAAAGGAGTGTGATCGTCAGCTCGCCGCCGAGATGCTCGCGGAACTCGCGCAGCCCCTCGAGCACCGCGTGGCGGCCGCTCGCCATCCGCTTCTCGAGTGCAGGGTGCCAGAGCTTGAACCCGAGATGTTCCAAGAGGAAACGGATGCGCGCCTCGGCGGTCTCATCGAGCAGCCCGCTGAGGACCGAATAGCGCACGTCGAGCGCCATGCCGATCGCCACCGCCTCGCCGTGCCGCAGATGATAGTGCGTCAGCGTCTCCAGCCGGTGCGCCGCCCAGTGCCCGAAATCGAGCGGCCGGGCGCTGCCCCGCTCGAACGGGTCCCCGCCATGCGCGATCTGGCGCATGTGAAGCTCGGCGCAACGGCGGATCATGTAGGCCATCGCCGGCCGCGCGAACACTACGAGGTCGTCGGCGCTCGCCTCCAGCCACGAAAAGAACGCGCCGTCGCGAATGAGCGCGACCTTCACGGCCTCGGCCATGCCGGCGATCTTCTCGCGCGCGGGAAGCGCGTCGATGAAGTCGATGTCGTTCAGCACTGCGAAGGGTGGCGCGAAGGCGCCGACGAAGTTCTTCTGCTCGTAGAGATTGACGCCGTTCTTCACGCCAACGCCGGAATCGTTCTGCGAAAGCACCGTCGTCGGAATGCGGATGTGCCTGACGCCGCGATGCGTGGTCGCCGCGACGAGGCCGACCGCATCGAGCACGGCGCCGCCGCCGACCGCGATGACGTAGGAGTGGCGATCGATCCGGTGCTCGAAGAGCTTCCGCTGCATCTCCTCCACGTGATGCAGCTCGAACTTGATCTTCTCGCCGCCGGGGACCGGGTGCGGCTCCGAGACGAGGATCATGCGCGCGCGGTGGTGCTCGGCATAGGCCCTGATCTCTTCGCCGAGGGTCGGCCGGGCAGCGAGGAGCCCCTCGTCGACGAAGACGATGCAGCGGTGCTGCCGGTCGGGCTCCAGCGCGCCGAGGACGTCGGCAAGCACGGGGTTCGCGGGCGCGAACAGGCCGGACGTGAATGCGACCGGATACTCGTAGGGGACGGAGAATGTCTGCCGGTGCAAGGTCGTCTCCGTATCGGCGTCCCTGGCGGCGCCGTCGGCCACTTGATCCCGCTTCTCTTCAGGGCTAGTTCGACGCATCTTCAGGTTCTCCCGCCGGCGGGCGCTTCAACGGCCGGACTTGTTCTTGGCCGCGGACGGTAGTGCAAAGGGAAGACCGGAATCAATCGTCCCGTCCGCATGCGGATCGAGGTTCGGCATGAGGCTCGTTCTAGGTATACTGGCGGTGCTGATGCTCCTGGCGGCAGCGGTTCAGTACAACGACCCGGACGGACCGTTGTGGATGCTCTATTACGGCGTTGCCGCCGTGTGGGCCGGTCTTGCCGCTCTGCGGCCCGTCTCTGTTTCTGGCACAACCGGTCGCGCATTGCTGATCGCCACCATGGTCGCTGCCGTTCTGCTAACCGTCTGGTACTGGCCGACCGACGAGGGGTGGTGGCGCGTGCACGTTTGGTGGGACAGCGAGGAGGCACGCGAAGGCATGGGCATGATGATCGTGACCGCCGTGCTCGCGTTTGTTGTCGCGGCGGCGTTCCTGACGTATCCGCGAAACCCCGGAACGCGTCCTGTGCCGTGATCTGGACAACGGGCCGGAAGTGGGATTACTTAGGTTACCGGCTCAAGAGCACCAATGCCGGCTTCGGGCGTTCGCGCCCGTGACTAACGGGAGGAAATCTATGCGAATGAAAACGTGTGTGTCCCTGCTTGCCGCGGGGGCAGGTTTCTTGATGTTGACCGGCGCCGCCAGCGCGCAGGTCAACGTGACGCTCGAGCCCTATGTCACGGGCGTCAACGCGCCACTCGCGATGGTGTCGCCGCCCGGAGACGATCGGAAGTTCGTGATCGAGCAGTTTGGCCGCATACGGATCATCGACTCCGACGGCGAGCTGCTGGGCGAGCCGTTCCTCGACATCCGCGACCGCATCGTGACGCTGTGGGGCGACTTCGATGAGCGTGGCCTTCTCGGCCTCGCCTTCCACCCGGACTACGCCAACAACGGCAAGTTCTACGTCGCCTATTCCGCGCCGACGGTGTTCCAGAACGACCTCGCCAAGCTGTTCTGGTGGGACCATACCAATGTGGTCGCGGAGTATACTGTGTCTGCTGACGATCCCGATGTCGCCGACCGCGAATCGGAGCGGCGCATCTCGTCGATCGACTGGCCGCAGTTCAACCATAACGGCCATTGGATCGGCTTCGGCGCCGACGGCATGCTCTACGTCTCCACGGGCGACGGCGGCTATGCCAACGACTGGGGCATCGGCCACAACGTGACCGAGGGCAACGGCCAGGACATGGACTCCGAGCACGGCAAGATCTGGCGGTTCAACGTCGACGATGCCAGCGCAGAGCCGGACATGTTCGCCTCCGGCCTGCGTAATCCGTGGCGTTGCTCGTTCGACATGGCCGACGGCTCGACGCTCTATTGCGGCGACGTTCAGCAGAACAGCTATGAGGAGGTGAACGTCATCGCGGAAGGCGACAATCTCGGCTGGCGGCGCATGGAGGCCAACCACTGCTTCGACTATGTCCAGCCCGACAACCACCCCGCCGACTGCGACAAGACCGGCCTTACCATGCCTATCCTCGAGTACGAGAACTGCACGGCACGGCCGGCGGACTGCAAGGGAATCTCCGTGACCGGCGGCTTCGTCTACCGCGGCTCGCATGCGGATTGGGACGGCAAGTACATCTTCGGCGACTGGTCGAAGTCGTTTGCCGCCATGGACGGGCAGCTTTTCGTCGGCACGAAGGGCGGCGACGGGACGTGGACCATGGAAACGATGGTCACCGACATGGATGGCAACAATCCGTACATCCTCGCCTTCGCGCAGGACAGTGACGGGGAGGTCTACGCGTTGACCTCCATCACCACCGGTCCTGTTGGCAGCCTCGATACGATCTACAAGATCGTGCCGAGGAACTAGGCCTGATCGGACCGCGGGCGGCGCGTCCGTGAAGGGCGTGTTGCCCGCGGTCCAGACCTGCGCCGAGCGGAGATGCTGCCGCAGCTCCCGGATGCCCCCAGACCTGGCGGGCGCCGCGTAGTGACGCGGCGTTCTTCACAAGACCAACAAGACGGTAGGTATTTGCTATGTCGGCTCGGAAGCGGTTTCTGTTCGCCTGTGCCATCTGTTCTTCGGCACTCGTGGCCGTCGGCGCTCTCGCTGCGGCGGTCGAGACAGGCTCCGACGCCGCGGCCCCAGCCGTTTCAAGCGGCATCCAGCTCGCCCAGAGCAACCTGATTGAAGCGCCCGAGATGACGCCGGAGGACGCGGAGAAGGTGAGCCCGGAGGTGGCGGCCGAGACGCCGCCCGACTTCACCGAGGAGTACCTCCACGATGCGACGAACATCGCGGCGGGGAAGGAGATCTGGGACGGATTGTGCACGGGCTGCCACGGTGCGCGGGCCTATCCCGGAAAGGCGCCCAAGCTGAGGCCGAAGAGGTACACGCCGGAGTTCGCATTCCACCAGACGACGTTCGGCGGGAAGAAGATGCCGCCCTTTGGCGACGTATACACCCAGGAAGAGCGGATGGCGGTCGTCGCCTATATCCTGAGCGAGAACTTCGCTCCCTGACGGGTCTTACGCGGCGGCTAGGCCGCGCGCCTGAGCCCCGCCCCCAGCGTCACGCAGAGGAACATCGCGAAAGCTGCCACGACGATGCTCGGGCCGGACGGCGTGTCGACCGTGGCGGACAGCGTCAGCCCGATCGCGACGGAGGCAAGCCCGAAGAGCGGCGCCGCGAGCGCCATCGTCTCGGGCGAGCGCACGATACGGCGCGCCGTCACCGCCGGGATCACCATCAGAGCGGTGACCAGCAGCACGCCGACGAGCTTCATGGCGAGCGCCACCACGCCGGCGACCAAGAGCATGAAGAAGATGGAGAGCGCCTGCACCGGCACGCCCTCCGCCCGCGCAAGGTCCTCGTCCACGGTCGCCGCCACCATTGGCCGCCACGCCGCGGCGAGCAGCGCCAGCACGGCGGCCGAGCCGGCCATCGTCCAGTAGACCTCGGGCCAGGACACGGCGAGGATATCGCCGAAGAGCAGCGCCGTGAGGTCGATGCGCACGCCGCTCATGAAGGCGAGCGCGATCAGCCCGATGGCCAGGGCCGAATGCGACAGCATGCCGAGTATGGCGTCGTTGGGGAGCCGGCCGCCGCGGCGGAAGGCCACCACCATCAGCGCCACCAAGACCGCGACGCCGAGCACGCCGAGCGTCGGGCTGATGCCGGTCGCGATGCCGAGCGCCACGCCGGGCAGCGCTCCGTGCGCAATGGTATCGCCGAAATAGGACATGCGCCGCCACACGACGAGGCAGCCAAGAGGCCCCGCCGCCAGCGCCACCGCCGC
>CAZMJQ010000171.1:0-5560 GCA_964566475.1 uncultured Propylenella sp.
GTCTCGCCCATTCTGGTTGACAGAATGCTATCTTCGGAATAGCTGTTGAGAGTGATCCGAACCTTCGCCGACAAGGACACGCAAGCCCTGTTCGACGATCAGCCCCTGGGTCGGCTCCGGGCGATCGAAAGGCCGGCGCGCCGCAAGCTGCTGCTGTTGAACGCCGCGACGACGCTCGACGAGTTGCGCGTGCCGCCGGGCAACCGCCTTGAGGCTTTGAAAGGCAAACGCCGGGGCCAGCACTCGATCCGCGTAAACGATCAGTGGCGGGTCTGCTTCCGTTGGCTGGAGGGCGATGCCTGGGACGTGGAGATCGTTGACTATCATTGAGTATGGAGCCTGCAATGGATCGTCTTGAGCCCATTCCGCCGGGAGAGATCCTCATCGAGGAGTTCATGAAACCGCTGGGCGTAAGCCAGAACCGGCTGGCGCGGGACATCGACATCCCCGTCAGCCGGGTCTCCGATATCGTGCATGGCATGAGAGGCATCACCGCCGACACGGCGCTGCGGCTGGGAGAATATTTCGGCACGAGCGCCGAAATGTGGATGCGGCTGCAGGCCGACTATGACCTTCGGGTGGCCCGGATGGGAGACTGGGACCGCATCAGGCCGCGGATCAGAGCACTCAATACGGCTTGAGACCGCAAGATTCGGGCGGCGCTTGCGGGTGGTCATGATAATATCGCCGTCATGCCACCCACCGCATTCGCCCTCGTCCAGACCGCCCTCGGCCCCTGCGGCATCGCTTGGGGCGCGAACGGCCTCGTCGGGGTCCAACTGCCGGAGCGGGACGGGAGCGCGACGCGCGGCCGCCTGACCAAGCGCTTTCCCGAGGCCGAGGAAGCTGCCCCTTCGCCGGAGGTGCAGCGGGCCATCGACGCGATCGTCTCGCTCCTCGCGGGCGATGCCGCGGACCTCTCCGCCATCCGGCTCGACATGGAGCGCGTGCCGCCCTTCCACCGCCGCGTCTACGACGTCGCACGCGGCATCCCGCCCGGCGCAACGCTCGGCTACGGCGAGATCGCAGAGCGCCTCGGCGAGCCCGGTGCGGCGCGCGAGGTGGGACAGGCGATGGGACGGAACCCCTTCCCTATCGTCGTGCCGTGCCACCGCGTGCTGGCCGCCGGCGGCAAGATCGGCGGCTTCTCCGCGAACGGCGGCATCGCCACGAAGCGGAAGATGCTTGCCATCGAAAGCGTCCACGCGAAGGGCGAGCCGACGCTGTTCGACAGGGCGTAGCCGACTGCCTGTCTTGCATTTCGCTTTCATCACCCAAGTCAGTTGAAAGCGATCCGAAATACGCGTATCCTCCTGCCATGAGCTCCGCAATCGCGCGCACCATGGCCGAACTGCAAAGCCGCGGCGGTCTGAAGGGGACGGACATCGCCAACATCGTCGGCGTGTCGGCGCCGACCGTCTCGCGCTGGACGAACGAGAAGGGCTCCCCTCCCCTCGACACGCAGACCGTGCTTGCCGAGCTGCGCTACGTCGTCGACCGGCTCTCGGACTTCTACACTCCTGACGAGACGCGGCTCTGGCTGCACACGAAGCATCCGCTGCTTGATCAGCGCCGCGCCATCGAGCTGATCCGCGAGGGGCGGACCGAGGAGGTGCTGGCGGTCATCGAGCGGATGGACGCGGGGGCCTACCTCTGAGCCATGGCGGGGGGCCGACCGGCGCACGACCATCAGCTGCTTGACGCTCTCGACGCGCTTGACCGGACGCCTTTCGAGCAGAGCGTGTGGCGGGTGGTCCGCGAAAGCCGCGATCCCGTGCAGGGACACGCGAGCGGCGGCCGCTGGGACCCGGGCACGTTCGACGTGCTCTACACCGCCTGCGAGCCGGACGGCGCCGTCGCCGAGATGCACTTCCACCTCTCCCGGCAGCCGGTCTTTCCGTCGAAGCTGACCTTCCGCCTGCACGAGATTTCGGCCGCAGCCGGTCAGACGCTGCGGCTGGCGGACATGCGCGCCCTCACCAGGCTCGGCGTCGAGGAGGTGCGCTACTCCGAGCTTCTATACGCGCGAACGCAGGAGATCGGCGACGCCGCCTACTTCCTCGGCTTCGACGGCATCATTGCGCCCAGCGCGCGCTGGCCGTGCCTCAACGCCGTTCTCTTCACCGAGCGCATCCCGCCGGACCGGATCGAGCCGATCAAGTCGGCAAAGGTGGATTGGGAGCGCTGGCGCCGACGCGCTCCCAGGCGAAGCGCGGAAACCTAGAACAGCCCCTCCACCAATCCGTCCTTGTCCAGTCCGATGACCTCCGCCGCCGGCGCCTTCGGCAGCCCCGGCATGGTCATGATCTCACCGCAGATCACCACGACGAAGCCGGCGCCGGCGGAGAGGCGCACCTCGCGGATCGGCACGACGTGGTTCGACGGCGCGCCCTTGAGGTTGGCGTCGGTGGAGAACGAGTACTGCGTCTTCGCCATGCAGATGGGGAGCTTCGAGTAGCCCTCCTCGTCCCAGGCCTTGAGCTGGTCGCGGACCTTCTTGTCGGCCACCGCCTCCTCGGCGCGGTAGATGCGCGTGACCACCGTGTTGATCTTCTCCCACAGCGGCACGTCGTCCTCGTAAAGGGGCGAGAACTGCGCCGCGCCGGAATCCACGAGCTTCACCACCGCCTTAGCCAGGTCCTCGGTGCCCTCGCCGCCCTTGGCCCAGTGTTGGCAGAGCACCGCCTCCACGCCGTGCGACTTCGCGAACTCCTGCACCGCGGCGACCTCCGCGTCCGTGTCGGCGGAGAAATGGTTGATCGCCACCACC
Source organism: uncultured Propylenella sp. (assembly GCA_964566475.1). Lineage (GTDB taxonomy): Bacteria > Pseudomonadota > Alphaproteobacteria > Rhizobiales > Afifellaceae > DASWJZ01. The sequence continues at coordinate 2,771 of CAZMJQ010000171.1, forward strand.
ACCGGCACGCCGAACTGCTTCACGTTGTCGACGTGGCGGCCGAGGTTGGAGCAGCCCTTCTTCACCGCGGCGACGTCCTCCTTGCCGAGCGCGTCGCGCGCCACGCCGCCATGCATCTTGAGCGCCCTGATCGTCGCCACGACCACCGCCGCGGACGGCTTCAGCCCGGCGGCGCGGCACTTGATGTCGAAGAACTTCTCCGCTCCGAGGTCGGCGCCGAAGCCGGCCTCCGTCACCACGTAGTCGGCGAGCTTCAGCGCCGTCGTCGTGGCCATCACCGAGTTGCAGCCGTGGGCGATGTTGGCGAACGGCCCGCCGTGGATGAAGGCGGGGTTGTTCTCCAGCGTCTGCACCAGGTTCGGCTGCAGCGCCTTCATCAGGAGCACCGTCATGGCGCCGTCCGCCTTCAGCTCGCGCGCCGTGACGGGCTTGCGGTCGCGTGTCTGGGCGACGACGATGTCGCCGATCCGCTTCTGCAGGTCCTTCACGTCGGTCGACAGGCAGAAGATCGCCATGATCTCCGAGGCGACCGTAATGTCGAAGCCCGCCTCGCGCGGGAAGCCGTTCGCCACGCCGCCGAGCGAGCAGACGATCTCTCGCAGCGCGCGGTCGTTCATGTCCATGACGCGCCGCCAGGTCACGCGCCGCGGGTCGATGTCGAGCGCGTTGCCCCAGTAGATGTGGTTGTCGATCATCGCCGAGAGCAGATTGTGCGCCGACGTGATGGCGTGGAAGTCGCCGGTGAAATGGAGGTTGATGTCCTCCATCGGCACGACCTGCGCATAGCCGCCGCCGGCCGCGCCCCCCTTCATGCCGAAGCACGGCCCGAGCGACGGCTCGCGCAGGCAGGCGATGGACTTCTTGCCGATGCGGTTCAGCCCGTCGTTGAGCCCGACGGTGGTGGTCGTCTTCCCCTCGCCCGCCGGGGTCGGCGTGATGGCGGTGACCAGCACGAGCTTGCCGTCGGGCCGGCCGGAGAGCGAATCGATGTATTCGGCTGAGACTTTGGCCTTGTCGTTCCCGAAGGGCTCCAGGCTCTCGGAGGGGATTCCCAGCGTCTTGCCTATGTCCCAGATCGGCTTCTTTTTTGCGGCGCGAGCAATCTCGATGTCGCTCTTCACTTTGTCAGCCATACGCGTCTTTCCTCCATATCCGCTCGCGACCGCCTCTGCCGGCCCCTGGAATACTCTATACCAGCCGGCCGCACGGGCAACCGGCAAAGCCACTACAGCCATACGATTGACGCAAGTGCTCCAGTTGCGACATGACGAAAGGCGAAATCGGCTGGCGCGGAGACCACCTTGAAGCCCGAAGGCGCGCGGGAGCGGCACTTCTACTTCGTTCTCGTGCCGAATTTCACCATGATCGCTTTCGCCATGGCGGTCGAGCCGCTCCGCATCGCCAACCGCATGGCGGGCTACCAGGCCTACCGATGGTCGCTCATCTCGCTCGACGGCGAGCCGGCGGCTGCCTCCAACGGCATCCGCTTCATGGTCGACATGCCGCTGAAGGAAGCGCGCGAGCGGGTGCGCGGCGGGGAGCGGCCGGACCACGTCTTCATCTGCGGCTCGCTCGGCATCGAGCGCTTCCACGACCGCAACCTCAACCAGTGGCTGGCGTCGCTCGACCGGCAGAAGATGGGCATCGGCGCGCTCGACACCGGTGCCTGGGTGCTCGCCGACGCCGGCGTGCTGGAGAGCAAGCGCTGCGCCATCCACTGGGAATCGCTCCCGGCCTTCTCCGAGCGCTTTCCGGAGGTGCAGGTCTATGCCGACCTCTTCGAGGAGGACGGCCATATCTGCACCTGCGCCGGTGGGACGGCCTCGCTCGACATGATGCTGCACCTGATCGGCAAGCATCTCGACGAGCAGATCGTCACGAAGGTCTGCGAGCAGGCGCTGACCGACCGCATGCGCTCGCCGACCGACCGCCAGCGGCTGCCGCTGCGCGCCCGGCTCGGCCTGCAGAACACCAAGCTCCTCTTCATCATCGAGCTGATGGAAGCGAACATCGCCGAGCCGCTGTCGCTGGTGGAGATCGCCCGCTACGCCGGCCTGTCGCGGCGGCAGATCGAGCGGCTCTTCCGCCGCAATCTCGGCCGCTCGCCGGCGCGCTACTACCTGGAGATCCGTCTTGACCGCGCCCGGCACCTCCTCATCCAGTCGGACGCGCCGATCGTGGAGGTGGCGGTCGCCTGCGGCTTCGTCTCCGCCTCGCACTTCTCCAAGTGCTACCGCGAGCTCTACGGCCGCTCGCCGCAGCAGGAGCGTCAGGGACGCGAAAAGCTGCTGGCGTGAGCCGGCGGCGCCACGCGCCACGCGCCCAGCGCCACGACCCCATCCGGCTGAATCGGGCGAAGCGCTCATCGCAAATGCCGGCGGCTGCGTCGCGGGATGCAGCCCGCTCACGAAAGAGCGATGCAGCCAACCCTTCCGCTCGAGCGTTTTCTGCGTGATGGTCGCGCATCCGCGGGCCGATGCGCCAGTTCGAGCTTGGAACGGAGGGCTGAGTCCTAATGAGGTTGAGAACCAAAAAACGTAAGGAGAACGCCTTCAGCGGAGCGGAGGTGATCGCCCGTCCGGCAGCCAACCCGGGCTATCTGTTCTCCAAGGATTACGTCACGCCCTATATCGGGCAGTGGAATACGCACCTCGGAAGGTTCAGAGGTCAGCCCGACATCCACTTCCTGGAGATCGGATCCTTCGAGGGATGTACCGCGCTCTGGTTCCTCGACAACATCCTCACGGGCGATTCCTGCTCGATCACCTGCATCGACATCTTTGAATCCCC
>CAZMJQ010000172.1:0-3355 GCA_964566475.1 uncultured Propylenella sp.
TCGTGTCGGTGACCAACCTGCCGCCGCTGATGAACGTGTTCGAGAGCCCGGACTTCATCTTCAACACGCCGTTCGACTTCGAGAACCGCTTCAGCGGCGAGCCGGAATACTTTGTAAGCAAGGGCGAGCAGAAGGGCCTGCTGCTGGAGACGAACTTCGTGGCGGACGCGGTGAACCTGCCCCTGATCGAGGCGGGCGAGCGGGGCGCCGGCGGCGGCCACATCCGCTTCCAGCTCGCGAGGAGCTCGCTCAACTCGCACATCTCGCAGTTCCCCATCGGCACCTACAAGAAGTGCCACCGCCATGGTCCCGGCGCGCATGTCATCATCCTCACCGGCGAAGGCTATTCGCTCATGTACCCGGAGGGCGAAGAGCCGCAGCGCTACGACTGGGAGGTCGGCACCATGATCGTGCCGCCCAACATGTGGTTCCACCAGCACTTCAACACCGGCAGAACGCCGGCACGCTACCTCGCCTTCAAGCACGAGGGCGTGGCGATCCGCAACGCGCAGGGCGTGCCCAAGGCGTGGATCTCCACGCGCGTCGGCGGCGACCAGATCGACTATGCGGACGAGCCGCAAGAGGTGCGCACTTTGTTCGCCGAGGAGCTCGCCAAGCACGGGCTGGAATCGAAGATGCGCACCGCCTACGAGGCCGAGCTCGCCGACCTGCCGCCCAACCCGAAAGCGGCCTAGGAGCGCGGCCCACCTCCCCCTTGCGGGGAGGTCGAAATTCGAAGCGCCGCGAAGCGGCGTGCGCGAATTTCGGGTGGGGGTCGCTGAAGCGGCGATAACCCCCACCCGAAATCGCTGCGCTACCGCTTGCAATTTTCGACCTCCCCGCAAGGGGGAAGTGTGGCCGTCTCCACCTGTCCCTCACCTACGCCCTCAAACCTCGATCAGCACGCGGCCGTTCTCCACGACCGCCTTGTACGTCTTCACCGGGATCATGCAGGGCGGCGCGACGACCTCGCCGGTCCGCACATCGAAAGCGCCGTTGTGGAAGTCGCACTCGATCACGTGTCCGTCGAGATACCCTTCCGACAGCGATCCCGGACCGTGCGTGCACGCATCGTCGGTGACGAAGAACGCGCCGTCGACGTTGAACACCGCAAGCGCGAGGCCGGCCGTCTCGACCTTCAGCGCCGCGCCCTCCGGCACGTCGTCGGCGGCGCACAGGTCGATGCGGCCTCCGCCCTCGCTCATCTGCAACGTCCTCTCGCTCGCGGCGTTCAACCTCTACGATGCGGCGCGACGCGCAAAAGAACAGTGTCCCGCATGCCGGAACGGCGAAGTGCGAAATGACGCCGATGGGATAGAATGCAGGAAAACCACCCTGCCGATCCAGCACGGCGCATGCCAGCACCGGTGACGGAGAGATGCTATGCTGCGCAAGGACATCAACGACCTCCTGACTCAGACCGGATCGGGGACGCCGATGGGCGACCTGTTCCGCCAGTACTGGATGCCGGCCCTCCTGGCGGAGGAGCTTCCCTCGAACGACTGCCCGCCGGTGCGGGTCAAGCTCCTGTCGGAGCGGCTCATCGCTTTCCGCGATTCGGAGGGCCGCATGGGGCTCATCGACGAGTTCTGCGCGCATCGCGGCGTATCGCTGTGGTTTGGGCGGAATGAGGAAGGCGGCCTGCGCTGCCCCTATCACGGCTGGAAGTACGACGTGACGGGCCAGTGCATCGAGGTGCCGTCGGAGCCGGAGGAGAGCGGCTTCTGCCAGAAGATAAAGCTCGCCGGCTATCCGCTCATCAAGGTCGGCGACGTCCTGTGGGCTTACATGGGCGACAGGGACAAGACGCCGCCCGAGCCGGAATGGGAGTTCGCCCGCGTGCCGGCCGAGCAGACCTTCACGTCGAAGCGCTGGCAGGAGTGCAACTGGCTGCAGGCGATGGAAGGCGGCATCGATTCCAGCCACGTCTCGTGGCTGCATTCGGGCGCGCTGAAGACCGATCCGCTGTTCAAGGGCGCGCGCGGCAACAAGTACAACCAGCAGGACAAGAAGCCGTTCTTCGAGGTGGTGGAGGCGGAAGGCGGCCTCTTCATCGGCGCGCGGCGGAACGCCGAGGAAGGTCATTACTACTGGCGCATCACGCCGTGGATCATGCCGAGCTTCACCATGGTGCCGCCGCGCGGCGACCATCCCATGCACGGGCACTTCTGGGTGCCGATCGACGACGAGAACTGCTGGGCGTGGAGCTTCGACTATCACCCGGTCCGCGCCATCACGCCGGAGGAGCGCCAGGCCATGAAGGACGGCTACGGCGTGCACGTCAAATACGTGCCCGGCAGCTACCGCCCGCTCGCCAACAAGGACAACGACTACCTCATGGACCGCGAGGCGCAGAAGCGCGGCGACACCTATTCCGGCGTCGAAGGCATCGCCATGCAGGACGCCTCGCTGCAGGAGAGCATGGGGCCGATCGTCGACCGCACGAAGGAGAACCTCGTCTCCACCGACAACGGCATCATCATGGCGCGCCACCGGCTGCGCAAGGCCGTGAAGGCGCTGCAGGACAAGGGCGAGACGCCGCCGGGCGTCGACCCGGCGCATCACCGCGTGCGCTCCGCCGCCGTCGTGCTGCCGGCCGACCAGGCCTTCATCGACGCGTGCCGCGAGGACCTCTCGGTCCGCCCCGGCGTGAAGCAGAGCTCGGTCTAGGGCGCGCGGATGGCCGACTCCCCGACCCTGCTTGCCAGCTGCGCCAAGGCCACGACGGCCGCCGAGGCGAAGTTCCGCGTCGCCTACCCGAACTCGCGGGGACGGGCGTCGCGCATCTTCGCGCTCGACGGCGAGGCCGCCGGCATGATGCGCCGCATCGAGCATGAGCCGTGGCAGGGCGCGCACTTCCTCACCTTCGAGTCGGTGACCTCCGGAGCGAAGGGACTGGATGCGCTCCCCGTGGACGCGACGCTGAAGGCGCCCGACGGACAGACGGTGCGTCTCTCCGAAGAGCTGAAGGGCGCCGACGTCGCCGTCATGATCGCAACGGCTGGCAAGAGCGCCGACGCTGCGGCCGCGATCGGCAATGCGTGCTTCGTCCGCGGCATCATGACGACGGGGCTGATCGTCGCCAAGGGCGACCGGCGCATCGAAGTGGAACGGACCATCAGGGCGCTCCGGCCCTACGCGGCCATGCTCGTCGTCTCCACCGGCGAGGAGTACATCCCCGAGATGCTGACGGCGCTGCGCGCCTGAGGATGGAAAGCGCGGAAGGCGGCGTAATCGGGACGCTGTCTCCCCCGATCGTCAGCGACGCATACCAACGGAGGCGTTCATGTGCGGCGATCTTGAGGACGACACGCGCCTCGACGACGAGCTCTTCGCCAGGCTTCTCGCCAGCGCC